>NZ_JACJPW010000151.1 GCF_014696265.1 Aerosakkonema funiforme FACHB-1375
TTAGGCTCGATCGACTTGGCGGCGGCGGACGTGATAGGTCGGGAAAGTGCCGTAACCTTTAGCCCAAGGCGTTTGTCCCACATAATCGCAAGTTAATTCGCAAACCTCGTCGCAAGAGGCAATAGCTGCAAAGGCTTGACTGGCATATACTTTCCCCGGTGGCGTAATTGGCTCGATCCTAGCGGTGTGGCTGACATGGGTACCGATGTAATTTATTTTGCCGGTAATCGGATCGATGTGTCGGTATACCGGGCCAGCGTGTAAGGCTATTCGCAAATTTAGACCTTCCGGCAACCCTTTTTCTGTCCAGTCTGTACTTTGAACAAAATCGCACAGATCCAGAGCAAATAAACCTGCATCTCGCACATTCGAGAATACAAAATAGAGAGCGTCTCCCCAAGTATTTTTCATGATCGGCCCATAAGCAGACTGAGCGCTCATCTCGGCAACACCTCCTAAGAAATATTGCACAAATGGGAAGATTTGATCTTCTGTGAGATGAGAATAGTGGACTACATCGGCGAACAATAGCGCCTTAATCTGCCGACCGCACTCTTTATTGGTTAGTTCTCGGTGATTAGCTAATGACCCATCGCTGATGACTGATGAATCTTGAGTATCGACAAACGATCGCAGAATCGATTCCAAATCAATGACTTCTACGTCGTAACCCCAGCTTTGCCAATGCTCGATCGCACTAGCAGTACCGCCGGGGCCGCCTGGTTGGCCGTTCCAAACTGCCAGGGGTACAAGTTCTGTTTCTAGCTGTTCTGCCCGCATTTTGGCTAACCCGTGTAGCAAACGATTCGCGTACTCGTACAAAACATTAGTCTCTTGCAACTTGCGATTGGAAGCGACGATCGTCTCTGTAGCTCGATCGAGTAATTTCTCGAACCGCTCCACCCATTTGCTACCAGGAACGATATCGACCGAATCTTTAATAAACTGCTCTCGATCGTAGGGCAGCACAATATGAATTTCGCCTTTTAATTCCAGAATTGCTTCCAAAAACAAGATATCCGAACCGCAGGCAGCAGAGGCATAACCCAGGCGGGCGTCGAGTTTTTTGAGGCGATCGAGAATCGCTTTATACACAGTTGATTCCAGATGCGGTGGAAATCTCAGTGTGGTGCGATCGGGTTGGTCGATCATGTGTCCGCTAAACACAACGACGCGGGGTATGTGGAACCATTGCTTGATGCGTCCTGTATCGCCTTCCAAATACTGCACCAGGATAGTTGCATTGCGACGGGTAGAACTTAAATCTCCATATCGCCCCTGCCCTACCTGCGCTGCTTGTCCGTACCAATCCTCAGCTTCTGACCATTCTCGCAAAATCAGGGCCGCTTCTCCTAACGTTGCCAAAAGCCAATATTCATCGCTACTTCGCTGTGACTGGGGCTTTAGCTTTTGCAAGCATTTCTGTCGCACTTCTTCTGCCAGGACTTTAGCGCGTTCTTCATTTCCCATCAACATTGCCATCGTGGCAGCATTGATACCTGGGTAATGACTGCCACTTAACTGATATGCTTGTTCGTACCCTTCGGCAGCTAAACGCAGTTGACGGTTTTGTTCTTCCAGATCGGTTGCCTGCTTCCAAAGGTCTTTGTGAGTGCGAGCTAAAAGACCGAGGGTTTCTTCATCCCTGTGACCGCATTCTAGTAGCTGCAACAAGATAGAATTGGCTCTTACAGTTGCGCCGCTACGTGCTAAGGATAAGGCTAGAAGTTGCTGCAAACGCACATCGTTCGGCCAGTGTTTCAGTCCGATTGCCAGGACATCATAAGCCATCAACGGTTCCCCCAATTGGAGGATTTGGTCGCCCAGCACTCGGTAAATATCGGACGTGCGAGGTTTGAGTCCTATAGTTTGCCGCTGTATTGCCAGGAGGGAAACTAAATTCATTCCGCATGAATCTTGCAGAACTTCCAATACCATATCTAAGTCTTTATCGTCCGTCACGGCGAGATTTTCAGCAGCGGTACCGTTCGCCTCGATGTGATAGCCCAAAGCTAAAAGCGCTTTTAAAACTTGCAGGACGATTATGCGATCGTAATGTTTTTCCGATTCTGGCAAATCCTCATAAGCTACCAATCCAGGATGTTCCTTACGAGTATCGTCTCGCTGCGGCCCATATTGCCAACCATCTGCTAATCGCTGCTGCGCCCAAATCTCGTGAGTATTCTTGGAAAGTATTTCAGTCAGTTTGAGAATTTCTGCTGTAAGTGTTACTTTTGACGTATCTATAGGTTCGGGTTTGTAATTTATTTTCTCTGGCTTTTCCATAATTTACGTTGATGCGACTAACTGCACATCGGTATCTGTGCTGTATTATAAAAAGCTAACTAATGCACCTCAAAACTTATCAACTCTTGATAAGTTAAATAAAGGATGATTCCTAAAAATTATATCATAAATATCCAAATCTCACTCTATCGATAGAGATATTTTATTGATAACGAAACTTATACTTACATTATTAAATCTTGGTGTTTAAGATGAAAGCTTTATTAATGAGTTCGATGCGATCGCCGCCCCAACTAACGACTGTTGGCAGGCAACCTACTATATCCACAACAATCGGACAATCCACGCTCGCTAGGTATACTTGCCTTTGCTGTTCAGATGTTTTATTGCGTCACATACGCTTGGGAGGAATTTACTGGCGTTGTAGCTCGTGTTATCAGGAAATGCCAGTTTAGACAGCCATTACAGCTATAGAGATCTGCGGATGGGTGAGCTAATCCAAACGTACTATTCGATACATCCGCTCGCACTAGAATAAATTAAAGTTGCATTGAGGCTCTTATGAAGGCACTATTGCTCTACCCTCAGTTTCCCCAGTCGTTTTGGTCTTACGATCGCTTCATGGAAATAGCTGGACTCAAGGCAGTGATTCCACCCTTGGGAATCATAACAGTTGCAGCACTCCTACCGAAAGAATGGGAAATTAGATTTTACGATCGCAACGTCAACGTTGAAACAAAGGCTGATTGGGAGTGGTGTGACCTCGTTATCCTCTCTGCTATGCTAGTCCAGAAGCCAGATTTCCACCATTTGATTCAAAAAGCAGTAAATTTGGGCAAAAAAGTCGCAGTCGGTGGCCCCTACCCCACATCTGTCCCCCAAGACGCCCTTAATTCTGGAGCTGATTACCTGATCCTAGATGAAGGGGAAATGACAGTTCCGCAGTTTCTAGAAGCACTCGCGCAAGGGAAAGAACAAGGGATATTTCGATCGATGGAAAAACCCGACGTCACCCAAAGCCCCATGCCCCGTTTTGACCTACTTCAGCGGGATGCCTACTTGATGATGGCAATTCAATTCTCTCGCGGTTGTCCCTTCAACTGCGAATTTTGCGATATCATTTCTCTCTACGGTCGCAAATCGCGCACCAAAGAACCGTGTCAGGCTTTAGCAGAATTGCAAAATCTTTATGAATTAGGCTGGCGAGGGTCACTCTTCATCGTAGATGACAACTTTATTGGCAATCAGCGCAACGTCAAACGCTTTCTAAAAGAATTAATTCCTTGGATGAAGCAGCACAACTACCCCTTCACCTTCATCACGGAAGCTTCTGTAAATTTGGCAGAAGATGATGAAATGCTGCATCTGATGAATGAAGCAGGCTTCTATGCTGTCTTTCTCGGCATTGAAACCCCCGATCGAGATAGTCTAAAAGTAACACAAAAACTGCAAAATACTCGTAACCCTCTCATCGAAGCCTGTCGCAAGATCAATGAGGCAGGTATGCTAATCTATGCAGGGTTTATCCTGGGTTTTGATGGAGAACGTTCTGGTGCAGGAAAACGGATTCAAGCCTTTGTCGAACAAACCAATATTCCTCAACCAATGCTCGGTATTCTCCAAGCTTTGCCCAACACCGCCCTCTGGAACCGCCTGCAAAAAGAGGAGCGTTTAATACAGGGCTTGGGCGCTACTGAAGTCGGAGACCAGAATACCTTGATGAATTTTGTTCCTACTCGCCCCATTGCTGAAATTGCTAAAGAGTATGTGGAAGGCTTCTGGACGCTCTACGAACCTACAAAATATCTCAGACGCTGTTTTCAGCAATGCCTTTCGATTAGCTCAAGAGCAGACCGAAAGCAGACCATGCAATTTTCTCCTGGTAAGGGGTTGGGTCTCATTGCCCAGTTAATTTGGCATCAAGGTATCCGCCGACCGGAAATTCGGGAGCAGTTTTGGCGACAACTATGGACGATTCTGCGGAGAAAGCCGCAAGTTCTCAATATGTATTTGGGTTTATGTGCTGCTGGAGAACATTTTTGGGAGTACCGCGCTTTAGCCAGGGAACGGATTACCGAACAGCTAGGCTACGACCCACTGAAAGTTTCTGTAAAAGCTGAGTCAGAACCAATGCTTGTGAGGTCTTGATTTGACTTAGAATGTACATAAATTAACACTTTTACGTGCCTAGAGGTGGCAAGGCACCCTACAATTTGCCTCAATTGAACGATGCGATCGCTCTGACTGGTATTTGAATGATAAACTCAGATCCTTTTCCCGGTTCTGACAAACATTCGATCGTGCCACCATGCTTCTCTACGACAATTTTGTAACTAATCGATAACCCCAGTCCGGTTCCTTTGCCGACTGGTTTTGTCGTAAAGAACGGATCGAACAACCGTTTTTTCACTTCTTCCGTCATTCCTGCACCATTATCTTTTATTCGGATGATTAAGCTGTCGCTGTCAAGCATTTTTGTGACAATGTGAATCTGCATATTTTGGATTTGGAATTTCTCCTCTGCTTCTGACAAAGCATCGATCGCATTGGCAAGGACGTTCATAAATACCTGATTTAGCTGTCCCGCATAACATTCGATCTTCGGCAGATTACCGTAGTCTTTAATAACTTTAATACTGCGGTTTTTACCGCTGCCTTTTAAGCGGCTCTCTAAAATCATCAGGGTATTATCAATTCCCTCGTGAATATCCACAGGCTTCATTTCTGCTTCGTCAAGGCGAGAGAAATTTCGTAGCGACAACACAATTAGACGAATGCGATCGGCACCTATTCTCATTGAAGACAATAGTTTGGGCAGGTCTTCAAGCAAAAATTCTAAGTCAATATCTTCAATTTTATCTTGAATTTGCCTTGCGGGATTGGGATAGTGTTCCTGATAGAGATGCAATAATTCCAGCAAATCTTCAATATACTCTTTAGCGTGGATGAGATTGCCATTGATAAAATTGACTGGGTTATTAATTTCATGGGCAATTCCTGCTACCATTTGTCCCAAGCTGGACATTTTTTCTTGTTGGACGAGTTGACTTTGGGTGTGCTGTAATTTATGTAAAGCCTGGGTAAGTTGTTGAGCTTGTGCTTGTGCAGCTAAGGCGCTGGCGCGAGTTTGGGCGTAGAATTCGCTTTGATCGATCGCGAGCGCTACTTGATCGCACACCGCTTGCAGCAGTTCTACTTCGCTGTCGCTCCAATAACGAGAACCATTACAATGGCTACAGGCGATCGCCCCAAACTGACCGGAATGAGTTTTGAGCGGTATCAGCAGTAGCGAGGTAATACCCAGATCGATCGACATTTCTTGCGTTTCAAGATCTAAACTTGATTCCCTCACTGCGTCTATCCTAATTATTTCTAAATTCCGGATCTTGTCAAACAAGGTATTAATACGTTCTGCCGAAAAATCACCAAGCAGACTGGATAAATTTGAGTCTTGTGCTTCGTGAGTGATAGTTATTCTTGGGTTTTGGCAATAGGGGAAATACCATAAAAAATGACATCTATCGATTTGCAACAAGTCGCGTACTTCCTTTACAGCTATTTCTAAAATGCTGTTAAAGTCGAGACAATGACGCAGTTTACTTGCCAGCTTAAGCAGCAGAGTTTCGCCGCGATTTTGTTGTTTTTCTCGCGCTAAAAATCTCTCCATTGCCAAGCCTATATTATTGGCAATCCAACCTAATACTATATCCTCTATTTCTGTGAAATATTCCTTGCCAAAAAGTATGATTGCTCCCACCAGGTTATTTTCGACAACTAGAGTATATAAGCGGCTGCTAAAAGGTGTATTCCTGAAGTTACAAGGTAATAATCGAGCTTTGAGATTTTCTAAGTAATCCTCTTGGCAAAAAATCGTCTTTGGCAAGCTGGCTGTATAAATATCTTTTCCCCCAAACGCCACCCTTGTCAGGGTATTGCTTTTTTGGTCAAAAGTCCAAATACATACATTAGTTGTCTTCAGATAATGGGCGATTATCTCCGAGCAAATTTGGAGAACTTCTGATAAACTTCCGTCCTTTGACAAAGTGGCGGCGACTTCTGCTCCCAATGTGATTAGGTGTGTTGGTGCAGCTTGTATGTCGCATTCTCGCTGAGGGTGCATTAAGCATTTTCCTGCTGCCTTTGGGTAACGCTGCCGTGACAGTTTTGTTTTTTTTGCTTTGCTTGTCAATAAGTTTCTCATTATTAACTTTTTCTCCTCTGAGGTCTTGGTAGTTGCGGGATTTGGGGTGTTAAGTTTTTTAAACCGCCCCAAATTCCTGTTTTGTACTGAGGTGAGTCTATCTACTACAAACAAAAACACAAATTATGTATTTTTGTAACCAAAGATAAGGTTGACAATGTAGAGTTTTCGTAAAAAAAATTAACTTTTTTATGGAAATTAACAAATGCTCCAAAAAGTTGTACTTAATTCTGTACTATTTATTATAGGACAGACGCAGTATGTTTATTTAAATCTTGAATGAAGTGTAAAAAAATACTAATACCTGTTTCTATATGGCTTCTCTCCCGATGCGGTACACCTGAGCGGGACAACTAAGGAAGATTGCGGAGAAGCTTTCTAAAATCCGTAATTAAACGGTGATCGTGGCTCGGCAAATTTGGCAAATTTAAATAAGAGGAGGGAAAGTTTATCGTAGAAATATGCAAACCTATTTTGACTGCCAGCAGATTTGTTGCTCACAGAGATTGCTATGTTTGGAAACCAAGGTTAGCGCGGCTGCATTTGCTATTCATTGCCCTGGGCGTTCTAGCTTATGGCTCGATCGGCTTCACCCAGCTTTAGTGTACGCAGCCCAGACCAAATCTGCGTACCCCTGGATGTTTCGGATCTTTGAAATATTTATCTGTGCTGGCGGGGCAACCGATCTGATGGAAATTGGGATACCAAAGCATCCTACCTATTCGGTGTGGGGGTCGATCGAACTGATTACTGCCTGAAGTTAAGCAGACACAGATGTAAAGCTCTAGTTCGGCAAGTGCAGTCTTTACCAACACACAGCTAGAAGACAAGAAAGATTTTCCCCAAGGAATTAAAATTGAAAAAGGGAACCGGATGACCGGGCAGAAGGAAGGATAAAAAATTTTCATACATTGTGGTGTACGCATTTCGACTCTTATGTGCGTAATCCAACGATCGTAAAAGAGGAAGCTGTGATGAAAGAGATTTTAGTTGTGGATGACTCAGCAACGATGCGACGCATGGTAATGGCATCGCTGCGAGATCTAAAAAATGTAAATTTTAAAGAAGCAAACAACGGTTTGGAAGCGATCGAACAGCTGGTAATCGCACCAGTCGATTTGATGATTCTAGATCTCAATATGCCGGATCTGCACGGATTGGAGGTGTTGCAGTTTGTCCGCTCTCATCAAAGCTACACTTCCATTCCCATTATCGTGTTGACGACTAGAGGCGACGAATCCAGTCGTAATGCCGCTCTTGCAGCTGGCGCGTCCCGTTATCTGACAAAACCGTTTGAACCTCGCTCGTTTGCGCTGGCGGCACAAGAGTTATTAAATCAGAATCTCTGTCAGTTGTGAGTTGCCTGGTGTTAATTGTTAATTTTTTGGAACGATCGCTGGTAATTAACCGATCGCTATATAACTTTGACTGATGACTCGATCGATAGCAAATGACGAATTTATTTAGCAGCTTTCTAGACGATTATTTTGCCGAATGCGACGAACACCTAATGGCTATTCGGCAAAATTTACTCTTCGTCGAACCCTATGTAAATCAGCCGCTACTCTCGCGTTCAATACTCGATAAACTTTTTGGTAGCTTTCATTCCATCAAAGGCTTGTCGGGGATGGTGGGGGTGAATGAGGCAGAACAACTGGCCCACGAAATGGAAAGTTATCTGCGAGCTTTACGCGACAACAAAGTTGTGCTAACAACCGAAGGGCTTGACGCTCTACTAAGCGGTACGAAAATATTGGAGGAGGTAATTACGGCTTACCGGATACAAAATCCCGCCCCGGATATTGTACCGATCTGCGATCGCTTTAGGACTATTTTTACCAAACCAGAAGCACAAGAACAGGAACAGGAAAAGTCAGAATTACAGGAAAAAGTAGAATTAAATTTACCGGGGCAGTCAATTCCCACAGTTGCCGATACTCAACCGAAAGCTCCAAAATCGCTGAAACTTAAGCCAGAAGAAAGTATACAGCTTGCAGCTGCTCTGGAAAAAGGGAATCGAGCTTGGCAATTTGAATTTTTGCCGGGAACCGAAAAAGCAGCTCGCGGTATTAATGTCAACACAGTTCGTCAGCGCTTGCAATCGATCGGCCAATTAATTCACGCTGAGCCAATAGCTCTAGAAAATGGTGGCATTGCCTTTGATTTTATTGTTGTCAGCAACGCTGACACGGATACTTTTGCGGACTGGGAAAAAGACGGTATTAGCTATTTGCCCTACTCGGAACAGGAAATCAAAAGTCAACAGTCAACAGTCAACAGTCAAAACGAAGAGTCGGAGAACGGGAGAGCGGGAGAACGGGAGAGCGGGGGAGCGGAAATTAAAAGTCAAAAGTCAACAGTCAAAAGTCAAAAGGAAGAGCGGGAGAGCGGCACAACCGCAGAATCACCCAGAAAAGCCGAAAATCTAGATAATATTTCCCCCACTCCCCCGCTCCCCCACTCCCCCGCTCCCCCACTCCCTTTCACAGTCGCACCATCGAACGTAGTGCGGGTAGACTTGGCGAGATTGGATGAATTGATGCAGATGGTAGGCGAATTGGTGATTACTCGTTCTCGCCTAGCGGATAACCTCAACAACCTCAAAACCATTTTGCCAGCGTCTCATTTACGTACCTTGCGGGAAACAAACCTTACCCTGGAAAGGCAGTTGCGGGATTTACGGGAAGGTGTAATGCGAGTGCGTATGGTACCGATCGGGGAAATTTTTGTACGTATGCAGTTTGCGATCCGCGATTTGGTGAAAGAAACTCAAAAGCAGGTGGTACTGGAAGTGAGCGGGGAAACAACTGAAATTGATAAATTTATAGTAGAGCGGATGATGAACCCGCTGTTGCATTTGGTGCGTAACGCTGTCAGTCACGGTTTGGAAGAGCAACAAGAGCGGGTGCGTTGGGGCAAATCGCCACAAGGAAAGATTGCCCTTCGCGCTACAACTGTTGGGGAAATGGTGACGATCGAAGTTGAGGACGATGGTCGAGGCGTTAATGTAGAAGCGGTAACCTCTAGTGCGAGAGAGCAAGAGTCGATTGGTGCGGATACGACGCTCTCTAGCGAAACTCTACTCGATCTGATTTGCGCGAGCGGTTTTTCCACTCGTAAAGAAGCAGATTTAACAAGTGGGCGCGGTGTGGGGATGACGGTTGTCAAAAATACCGTCACAGAATTAGGTGGTTTTCTCTCACTGGATACCCAGGTGGGACGAGGTACCCGCTTTATAATTCAACTGCCCCTGACTTTGGCGATCGCAGATGCTTTAATTGTCTCCGTCAGCGGACAAACTTTTGCCATTCCTCTGTCATCGGTGCATGAAATAACTCAAGTGCCCTCAGCAGATGTCACTTTATATCCGACATTTGCAAATGCCTCCGTTATGGGTGGCGAGTGGGGCGATAAATTTTTTAAGCCCCTGCGCGAGTCGAAATGGGAAAATAATGAAATGATCGCTCACCGAGGCACTGTTTTGCCTTTGATTCGTCTGGCTCGCATTTTTAACTTAGAAAACGAGATCCCAGGCTCAGATGCAGAGGAGAATCTTCAGCCCACTCTCAAAAAAGAACTGAACACTCAAACAAACATTCTCCAGTCAATCAATTCCCAGTCACTGTTAAATTTGGTTGTAGTTGGCAACGGATTTAGTGCAGCGGCGATCGTTGTCGATCGCATTTTAGGACAGCGAGAAATTGTGGTGCGACCGCTCACAGATCCCCTCGTTCAAGTTACGGGTATCGCTGGAGCCACCGAACTCGGTGATGGATACGCAGTCTTAATTCTCGATATTATAGCTTTAACTCGCGCCGCCAGAATAAAAAATTAAAAGTCTAAAGAAAGGGCGTCGGGAAGAGGGGGAGAGTGAGAGAACGGGATAATAGGAGAATGGAGAACTGAAGAATCAGGAGAACAGCAAAAAATATCTCTAATGTTTTCTCCACTCCCCCACTTTCCGACGCCCCTTGCTAGCTCGGAGTCAATACTAATAAATGATGTGCAATCCCTCAATTAGCCAATTAACCAATTAACCAATTAGCCAATTAGCTTATGAGCAATGAACCTTTTATAATTTTTGAACTTGTGGGCACAAAATATGCTATCTCCTCTCAAATGGTACAGCGTATGGAGATGATCGAACAGATTACCCCAGTACCAAACTCGCCCTCCTTTGTAGAAGGTGTAGTTTTCTCTCGCGGTCAAGTGATTCCCGCCATAAATTTGCGGGTAAGGTTCGGCTTTGAAAAAATTCGCTATGATATCCGCACGCGCCTAATAGTGATTAAGGCAAACGATCGAACTGTGGGTTTAATAGCAGACTCCGCTCGCGAATTTGTGGTGATTCCCGCTGATGCTATCCAGCCGCCGCCAGAGGCTATTTGTGGACTCAGTGACAAATATTTGACAGGTATCGCTATTTCAGGAGAAAAATTAGTGCTAATCCTCAATTGCGAAGAAGTATTAAAATTTTCAAATAATAGTTTAGCAGCGTTCGGTAATAGCTAATACCAATCAACAATAAACAACAATAAAAAGGTAAAGGCAATGGCAAAAAAGTTCCAGAATAAGGGTAAATCGCGTGATGGACATCATCTAAATACCGATCCATTTGGCAAAGCGATAAATATGGCCGCACCAAATGGCGGATATGTGGAAATTAACCGCATTCGCAGCCAAACAGAACAAGCGGCGCAAAATGTCAAAGAAATCTGGCGGTTAGGAGAGGAAATATCGCAAAACGCAGAAACGCAGGTGCGATCGATCTTGGAAACCGTCAATGGCGCTAACGAAATGGCCGTTACGCTCAAAGAAACAGCGACACAAGCTACTTCCGTTGCCAATTCCACAGAAGAACTCGCCTCATCGATCAATGAAATGGCAGCTTCTATAGAGCAAGTTACTGCCAGTACGATTAACATGGCGGCAGCAGTCAATCAAACTGCTACCTCGATCCAAGAAACGACCTCTTCTATCAAAAGCGTCGCCGACACGGCACAAGAAATGGCGACATCTGCCACCCAAGTCACCAGCTCGATGACAGAAATTTCCGCTTCTATCAAAACCGTCAGCAGAGATACCGATGCGGTTTCCGTAGCCGTTAGCGAAACTGCCGCATCAATAGAAGAAATCACTCGTTCTATTCAAAGTGTCGCTTCTAATGCAGACGAGTTGAACAGTGCTGCGGAAAAAACAACCGGTGCCATCAACGAAATGGCAGCTTCTATAGAGGAAGTATCGTCAACAACAGAAAACTTATCGGCCATAGTAGAAGGCGTATCCACTTCGATCGAGGAAATGGCGCGTTCCGTACAGGGAGTTGCCCAAAACGCCGCCCAAATTACCGATGCAGCTAGCAGCGCTGCTGCTAGCGCCACTCAACTCGATCGTTCCATTCGATCGGTAACAAAGCTGACCAAACAAGCAGAAGAAATCACCAGTCGAGTCGCTAAAGATGCGGAAGTTGGCGGTGTGGCAGTGCAAAAATCGATCGAAGGTCTTACCCGCGTCCGCGATTCGATGGCTCAATCTGCCAATGCCATCCGGGAAATGGGCAATAGCACCAACGAAATTGGCAGTATTGTAGATACGATTAATTTAATCGCCGAACGTACCAATTTGCTTTCATTGAACGCATCGATCGAAGCGGCGCGAGCTGGAGATGCGGGACGGGGTTTTGCAGTTGTGGCCCAGGAGATTCGCAACTTAGCAGAACGAGCTGCGGCGGCAACTACCGATATTGCTGCGATCGTTAAATCGCTGCAAAATGCCGTGCAAGAAGTGGTTGCCAAATCGAATGAAGGAATGCGAGTTGCCGATGAAAGCAGCCGTTTAGCTGAAGATGGCGTAACCGGATTAAAAACCATTCTTAAAGGAGTGCAAGAAACTACACAACTGGTGCGTCAAATAGCCATCGCTTCCGAAGAACAGACGAGTGCCGGACAGAACGTAGTAACCGCTATCAATACGACAGCAATGCAATCTAAAGAAGCGGCGAGCGCCACCTCCGAGCAAGCCAAATCAGTGCAAAATTTAGTTCAGTCTACAACACAAATGCGTAAAAGCGCTCAACAAGTTTCTAAGGCAATGAACGAACAAGGGCGTGCGGCACGAGAGATCATCAAAGCAGCTCAAAATACAACCACACTCGCTCAACAAGTACGCAAAGCCACCTCAGAACAAGCTAAAGGCGCAAGTCAAATTCTGCAAGCGGTAGAATCGATGCGACGCGGTGCGTCTACCACATCTCGCGCTCTTGCAGAACAAAGCCGCGGAGGAGAACAAATTTCTCAAGAAGCCGAACGTTTAGAGCGTTTAATTGCTAATGTCAGTAAGGGGATGAACGAGCAATCCGCTGCTACTGTTGAGATTACAACCGCCATCGAAAATATCCGCCGGCAATCAGATCAAACTGCTTTAGCGATGAAGGAACAAACACGCGCAGTTAAAGATATGACTTTGGTCGCACAAAATATTTCCAAACAAGTGGCGACGATCGTTACTGCCAATCGCGAACACTCAAATTTTTCGGATACAATTGTAAATAGAATGGGTCACGTTCGCACGCTCACAGAACGCAATGCCCAAGTCTTCAAAGAGATTCAGCGTGCTGCGGAAAACTGGCAGGAAGGCATCGTAAATCTAACCGCAATTATAGACGGACTTAGTTAATTGTGAATTGGAAATCGCAATTAAATCTATTGCAAAGATAAAAATTTACCCATCACCTTTTGACCGATGAACGATGACCATTAGTATATTTACAACCGATGCCAACTTGATCGTGCGATCGTGGGATGATTGGCTTGCCAGCGTTACAGGTTTGCCCGCTCCTAAAGTGTGTGGAGTTTCCCTTGCCAATATCGTTCCCGATATAGAAAGTCGCGGAATTTTAGCTCATTTCCAGCGGGTATTGAAGAATGGAGGGGTAGAAACGCTATCGGGCGCAGTTTACCCCTATTTATTCCAGTGTCCTACCGTAAAGCCCTCACTGCATTTTGAGTTTATGCAGCAACGGGTGACGATCGCTCCTTTACAAGAAAATAGTAATAATTGTGGAGATTGGAGCAACTTTCAAACATTGTCTGTTATTGGTACAGTAGTGACGGTGGAAGATGTCACCGCGCAACTCGATCTCCAAAAAGACCTCTCCTTTGAACTTGACAATCCCGACGAATTAGTGCGTCTGCGTGCTGCCCAAGCGCTCGCAACGGCCCAGGTGCTGGAACCGGAACCAATGCTGGTGAAGGCGCTGGGGGATAGTAGCTGGCGGGTGCGGCGGGCGGCGGTGGATAGTTTAGCGCAGCAAACAGGGGGAACGATCGCCACGTCCCTGTTGCGAAGTTTGCGAGAGGAACATCGCAATCCCGGCGTCCTCAATGCAGTTTTGCAAGTACTCAAGCAAAGTAAGGTGGATATTGTCCCGGCACTGATCGATTGTCTTAATTCCGAAGATGTCGATTTGCGGATCTATGCAGCGCTGGCATTAGGAGAGCAAAACGATCCGGCAAGAAGGGATTTGAGGGCGAATTTAGATCGCCGCGCTATACCCGCACTGATCCGCGCCTTAGAAGATACAGATGCAAACGTGCGGTATCACGCGATCGATGCTTTGGGAAATTTAAACGCCACTCTTGCAGTTGAGCCGCTGATGGAGATTGCCGAATCGGGGGATTTCTTTTTGGCTTTTCCCGCCCTCGATGCTTTAAGGCGCATTGGGGATGGCACGGTGACGCCCCGAATGCTGCCCCTGCTGGAAGACGAACTGCTCTGTGTTGCAGTAGTCGATGCGCTGGGTCAGCTAGGGGATGCTAGCGTTGTTCCCGCTCTGGCTCGGTTGTTGAATAAGGCAGGAACTCCGGTAGCGGAGATTGCAGCAGCGATCGCCAGTTTGTACGATCGCTATCAAAGATTGTATCGAGAAGGAAACTATATCGCTGCGTTGGCAGCATCCCATATCGATACTACTGGGGTACAAAATTTGACAAAAGCAGTGCAGGGGGCAAAGCCGAATGAACTAAAGGCGATCGTGCTGCTCTTGGGTCAAACTCCTGGGGATACCGAACGGAATGTGGAATCGGTGATGGTTCAGTTATTGGGCCATCCTACTGTCCGCTACTTGGTCATGGAAGCTTTGGTGCGTTATGGCAAACGGGTGACGGATCTGTTGATCGAAAAACTCAAGGCGGAGGTATGCCAAGTCCGCGAAGCCGCAGTCGCGGTGCTGGGACGCATTGGCGACCCCCTGGCAGTGCCAGCCCTGACCCAACTTTTGACAACAGATTCGGAATTGACAATTACGACTGCCGGTGCTTTAGCCCAAATTGGCGATCGACGTGCCTACGATACGCTGCTGGGTTTGATGGGTCATCCCTCGCCCGGAGTACGTCAAGCTGTGGTGGCAGCTCTGAATTCTCTGGGTCATCCCGATATGCTCACGCGCACGATCGATCTGTTACAAGATAAAGACCCTCATGTACGGGAGTCGGCAGTCAAAATCGCCGGATATTTTGCGTTCAATGAATGCGTGACCCTGCTGTTAGAGCGATGTCGGGATTCGGAGGAGGATGTCCGCCGCGCTGCGATCGAACTGATTCCCTATCTGGAAAATGCACCTGTGCTGCCTACCCTGATTTGGGCGCTGGAAAACGATACTCCCAAAGTGAGGGCGACTGCGGCTCGTGCTTTGGGGCAAATGGAAAGTCCGATTGCCTATCCCTATTTGCTCAACGCCCTCATGGATGGGGATGCTTGGGTGCGGTATTACGCAACGCGAGCTTTGGGCACACACGCTTACCCGGAAGCGGTGGACACTTTGGCCCAATTGGCCTTTTCCGATCCGGCTACTCAGGTGCGAATCGCCGCAGTGGAGGCGCTGGGGCGAGTCGGCGGGCCACGAGCTGTATCGATCTTGGCTCCTCTAGCAGAAGATTCCAGCAGTACAGACGATTTAGTTCGTTCTGCTCTGATGGCGTTGGGGGAAATCGGGCATCCTAATTCCCTACCGCCGTTGTTGTCGGCTTTGCGCTCATCCGATCTGCAACGGCGCATTTACTCTGCTCGCGCTTTGGGGAAACGGGGCGGTACGGGTGTGGAAGCGGCGCTATACAGCTTAGTTGCTGTAGATTCCGGCTTGTTTGACGAGACTTCTGGGACGACAATATTTAAGCCTGTCCAGGAAGTAAATGCAAACGAGGCAATTGTTTCCAGTTCGTGCAGCGAGTTAAATATATTGCCGTCCCATGAGCCAACTGTTTCTGAGGTTCATCTCGTGCAAGCGGCGATCGAAGCGCTGGCCCAGTTAAGCACTCCGGAAGCGATCGCCGCGCTGCTGGAATTGACTTCGACGCACCAAGTCAACAAAGTTTGTATTGCGGCGTTAACTAACCTGGGTGAGGAGCATATTGAAGCTATAGGACGCGGACTGAAGCACCCGCACACTAAAGTACGCTGTGCGGCGATAGAGGTGCTGATGCGTCTGAAACATCCTCACGCCTCTGAATTTTTGATTGCTGCTTTGGATGATAAAAATTCATTCGTGCGTTTAGCAGCAATCAATGCCTTGGAACACCTTGGCAACCGCAATGCACAACAAAAAATGGCAGTGCTGGCTCACACAGACCCCGATCCAACTGTGCGCCGCGCCGCCCAGAAAAGTCAAATCACTTCCGTTTAAGTGCTGAGGTTATCAGTCATCAGTCAGATGTTCGTTGTTCGCGGTCGATCGTCGATCGTTCGTGGCCACCCACAAAACAATGACCGAAGGGGTTAGGGGTTAGGGATTAGGGATTAGGAAAGAGGGAGAGGGAAGAGCGGGAGAATGGGAGTACGGGAGAGCCGGAGAGCGGGATTACGGGAAAACGAAATAAAGGTCGAAAATGTACATATAAATTCCCCCACTCCCCCACTCCCCCACTCCTCCACTC
>NZ_JACJPW010000152.1 GCF_014696265.1 Aerosakkonema funiforme FACHB-1375
CACTCCCCCACTCCCCCGCTCCCCCCAGTCCCCAGTACCTATGATTCCGGAGGAACAGTCTAGTGCATTGTAAAGAAACAATTAGCTTGAGGTCGTCAATCAATAAGACGGCTTGCTCAGTCTCACCCATGAACACCCGCGAAAAGATTCTTAGAGCTATAGTAGATAATCCCGGACTGACCACACGCGAAATAATGGCGATCGCCCAACTGTCGCGTACAAACACGCGGGAGCATTTGCAAAAATTGGAAAGCATGGGCTCGATCTATTCCGAAACGGATGCAAAAAATCCCAACAAGCATCGTTACTATCCGATCGGCGAATCACCCAATAGCGAAACCGAATAGTAAGATGCTCTGGGCCAGTTGGATTAGAGTGGCCCCTAAAGGAGCCAAAAATACAAGGAACAAAACCCAAGGGCGGGTTTGCGCCCCTGCGATCGTCGCGGGTGACGGGGTAATACAAACCTCCAAAAGTCAAAATGCGCCCGATGAAAGTAATCGCTCCGCCTACAGTACCTGCAACCGCCTGAGTCAGGGTGTCGCGGTTGCGGATGTGGGTAAGTTCGTGAGCTAAAACTCCTTCTAGTTCTTCTTTCGAGAGCAGTTGAAGAATGCCTTGAGTAACTGCCACCGTAGCATTTTCAGGGTCTCTACCTGTGGCAAAGGCATTGGGGGATTTGGTTGGTACAATGAATAACTTCGGCATGGGAATCCCAGCCTTGTTGCTTAAGGAAGCTACTGTATCCTATAGTTCTGGAGCTTGTTGAAGATCGAGCGGTTGAGTGCGATAGGCCATTAATGCTGCGCGATCGGAGTAATACCAGGAGCCAAAACTCGTCAGTGCGGCTAAGCCGAGACCCATATATAGCCCCTGTTCGTTCCCGACCAGGTAGTATCCACCCAGAACCAGCAGACCGCTGAGCAGTCCCAGCAAAGCTGCCGTTTTGATTTGATTTCCTAGCATAGGTGTTGAAAATTTTATTCGTGTTGTTTATTAAAGTCTCAAATTTCGCGGGTTTCCCGTCTCTATCCGGTGAAATAAAGTAGGCTCTAACTACTGGCATATCCAAGATAAAAAAACGATAATCTTAACTTTAAAATAAAATAAAATCACTTATATATGGAGCGTGTATTTAGTATAATGAATCTATGCAAAACAGATGTAAATTATCAATTTTGCTAAACTTACAAGCATAGGAGATTGAAAATGCCACAATATTCTCTAGCTGAAGATCCATCAATAATACTGGACATTCCTGGCAAGAACGATACCAAGAAAAGTCGTGAGGCAGCCATAGAAAAATTGCTAGAAATGATGGATGCAGGAGAAGTTGATATCGACTTAAAAGATGGATTTGGCCCAGATGAGTTAATTCTGATTAAAACACCTGTCAAGCAAGGCGCTTCCCATCCACAAGAGAAAACAGAAGAAACTGACACGATCGCACAAGCAGTACAAGTTCTGACGCAATTCGCTACGCTCCGCCAAAAAGTAGAAGAATTACGTCCAGCGGCACAAGAAGCCCGCACCCAAATTGACCTTTTATTTGAAGGTAATGTCAGCGTCGAACAAATACAACAAATCAAAGAAGGACTTAAATCTTTAAAAGGTTTTGCCCAAAACAATATCCAACTTCGAGAAGCTTTACCTGAAGCGGAAGAAGCGCGTAAAACTTTGGATGAGGCAATGGCTACAGCAGCAATAGAAAAGGCAGCGATAGAAAAAGCAGCGATAAAAAAAGCGACAGAAGCTAATCGGTGATTGCTGACTGGTAACTGGGGAATATAAAATTTTATATTCCCCATAAGCCTCTCCCTGACATACTGTATAATTTATATATAAACCAAAGATACTTTATAAAGTAGGCATTACCCAACATTGCTGCTGTTCAAACGTTACAAGCATTTCTTTGGGTACTGCCTACTCTACGTTTAATTCTGTTGACCTACTTACTATATCAGCTTAATACGCCCTTTCATAAGCGCACGATGCAGACGGTTAACTACCCGATGTTCTTCTTCGTTTAGTTGATTTTCTAAAAAGGCTTTTCTTAACACATCTTGGTCTGCTGCTGTAATCTGATGAGAATTAGCAATTCTCGCCAATATTTCGTACAGTTCGGACGGTACAAAAGAAGATGTTTTAGGGATAGAGTTCTCCATATCTAAACCTTGTTTTTCAAACTGCTGTTATCCTACTAGAAGTTATTTCATGGACAAGGGAAATATTTTTATCTGTTAAAAAACAGATTTATGGCGATGCTGTTGTTGTCTTTTTTAGCTAAATAATCAGGGCTTATGCAGATTTAACCCGATCGTTTGCGAGTATATTTGCTTAGCCCTCCATTTTTTCCAGTTATTAAGGCTTGACTTCAGCCTTAATAACTTAACAATAGTTATGGAAGAGTCTCTGCGACTCTATCAAGCGTAGTAACTGCGTATTACTTCCAAAGGACGATGGTAGCTATGCCAAAATCTAGAGGGAAGCAATTCGAGAACAAAGCCGAGTGCAGGGCGGCTTTACACCGCTTGCTACAAGGAATTCTTCTCCCATGCTTAGCATCGATTTAGGCCCTATTGTTCCCTGTGTTTCCACAAGCTCACAAAGTAAGGGTTTATTCAATACTTGTGAGTGCTGCTTACAGAATAGCATTTTTAAAACAAAATCTAAAAAAAAGATATTACTTTAACTTCAGCACAGCTTCTTAGGTAAATTTGCAGTATTTTTTAGCTTGGGTGTGTAAGAAATAACTCTTAAAAAAAGTATTGCGTAAGTATATAAGCGATCGCCATATATGATGGATATCCAATAATTAGCATAATTTTGTCCTAAAGTGTGTCGATCTAGTATAAATAGCCTAAAAAGAGCATTTTCATCTGTATTTAAAGCACAATCTTCACCTTCTATACGTTGCTGGGAAATACTTCCTTATTTCAGTAGTATAATTATTTTCGGGCTATCTGCTATACCGCTTGCCAAAGTCAGTAGGAACGTTAACCCTGCTTTTCTCTGGGGTTATCTATGACCAAGCACCACAATATCCTGCGCTGCTGTGCCGGAATGAGTTACTGGCAGCAAGCTGTTGAGGACGTGAAAGCAATCGCAAACGCAAAGTCAGAAAAGTGAAGAGGAAGGTTACTGATTTTAATGGCCAGTCACATTTCGCTAGTTGTTGAACTGTCTTCGTGGAACAACGTTATTCGCGCTCACCCCTACAATGCAAAGGCTTACATTCGGCGAGGGATGGCCAATTTTAAACTGGCTGAGATCGATCGGTCCATCCAAGATTTTGATACAGCAGAAAAGCTCGATCCCAGTGTCGCGCCATACTTGTGGCAACGGGGCTTATCTTTTTACTATGCAGAAAGATTTGTGGAGGGTGCCAAGCAGTTTGAGTTAGACTTGACCGTGAATTCCCAAGATGTAGAAGAGACTGTGTGGCGATATCTCTGCATCGCTCGATTGGAAGGTGCGATCGCTGCCCGAAATTCCCTACTTGTCGTCAAAAACGATCCGCGACAGGTGATGAATTGGATTTACGAACTGTACGCGGGAAATCGCACGCCAGATGATGTCCTTGCCGCAGGCGAGAAAGAAGGCAACTCAGCCAGATTTTACAGCCATCTTTACGTCGGATTGTACTATGAATCGGAGACAGAACAGGAGAAAGCGCAAAAATTCATTACGAAAGCAGCTCAAGAATACCAATTGGATGACTATATGTGGTATCTGGCGAATGTACACCAACAATTGCGAGGTTGGAGTTAAAGAAATGGATCTCAAAATTTCTGATTTTCAGATTATTTTTAGGAGTTATGGCATCCCAAGGCAGGAAGTGGATGATAATTAACAGGGTATTGGAGGCTCTAGCAAGGAAAGTACTGGCCATTTTTGTGCTATTAAAACCTGCTGCCGAGTCACCAGACTACAAAGCATGGAGACAGCGATTTTTGTTGGAACGTGTGCGCCTGAGTTTGTGGGTGGCGCTGATTTGCCTGTTCACATTTACAATCCGCGACCTGTATAATGTCGCGTTTCCGCTCAAGGAATTGCAAAATATTCCGCAAGAGTTAAAAGATTTTTGGATTGTCTTGGATATAGCAGTTACACTGCTGTTACTTAGCTGTCTGGTCTTGCACAGAACTCAGTTGGCTCGTCGTTATCCGGCGGCACTTTTTCTGGGACTATCTTGGTCGATCGCGCTAGTACCGCAACTTTTGGCAACAACGCTAAAAGGTTCGCCGTTTCCAGATTTAATGGCCTGGACTATGTTGTTCCTCGTGCAAGCAACCCTGATTCCCGTTGACTGGCGACTGCATTTGCTGTCGCAATTGGGGGTATTTATTTATTATGTGGGCGTAAATTTAGCACTGGGGTTGACAACATTTCTGGGGCGGCCTATTTACAATGTGACATTTTTTTTATACTTCTTTTGGTTTTGTTTTGTTTGCGATTTAGCAGTTTATCTGTACGAACGACTGCAACGGGCAGAGTTTGAATCTCGCCGAGAATTGAGAGCTTTTTTGCACGCGGTTTCTCACGATTTACGGAATCCCGTTACGGGAACTGCAATGGTGCTGCAAAGTTTGTTGAATCAGCCGGAGGAAAAAATAACTGTCAGTAGATCTATCTTGGAACGGATGCTTCAGGGCAGCGATCGTCAACTCAATTTAATCAATTCTTTGTTAGAAGCTCACAATAGCGAAGTACAAGGTATAGTTTTACATTGCCAACCGCTTCATCTCAGCACTTTAGTGCAAGCAGTTTACTCAGATTTAGAACCTATCTTAACAAAAAACCAGGTTATTTTTAGGAATTCGATCGCTGATGATTTACCCTTAGTCAGCGCCGATTCAACTCAGCTATGGCGTGTATTTAGCAATATCATTACTAATGCTGTGAACCACAATCCCCCAGAAATTACTATTACTCTAGACGCTACTATTGAAGGCAAAATGATTCGCTGTAGCATAGCAGATAACGGGGTGGGGATGACTCCAGAACAATGCCGACGAGCGTTTGAATTGTATGCGCGGGGCGATCGCACTCGCTACGTACATGGCCTTGGTTTGGGACTATACCTCTCGAAGCAAATCGTTACCGCTCACGGCGGACAAATTGAGGCTAATAGTAACCCTGGAATGGGAACGACATTTTGGTTTACTTTACCAATTTTGGCAAAAAAGTGAAAGTGCAAGCGATCGCTCAAATTGCGTAATCCCTGACTAATTAGCTAAAGGAGTCAATACCAAACTACCCGATTCAATAAATCCGATGGCGTTGCGCTTACCAAAACGCCAATGTTGCTGATATTTATTCAGGAAACTTTGACCTATAACACCATCTACTCCCAGCAAATTAAAAATATTGCTGTTCACGATTGCACCATCGATATTATTAACTTCATATTGCCCCAAAGTCACACTGTCTAACTTGATTTTTTTCGCTTTTTGAGCGCCGCAAAAGCCGAATACTTCTGTTTCTTGTGCATTTATACTCTTGAGAGAAAGTCGCTCAGTCAGATTTGTGGAGAGGACGATCGCATCAGCGCCTGTATCCAACATAAAAGTAAATGGCCCTCGACCGTTAACGCGAACTTGAGCGGTTATGTTGCCTAATTTTCCCGCCAAAGGAATCGCTCCTTCCACAGGTAGGGAAGGACGTAAAAATTGAATTTGTAGCGTTTTAGGATTCAGGACAACATCAAAGTTGCTGAGAAAATCCAAACCTAAAACCCCAGACAAATTACCTGGAATAGAAGTTGAGGGCAATCCCATACCATTAAGCCCTTCCACGGTTGCTGCATCCACACTTATAATAGGTAAAGGATGCAAATTTGCTTTTACTTCATCGCATTTGTCACCCACAGCAATATATTTTAAAAGGTCGCTGGGAATAGGCGTACTTGGCAAAGCTAACTGTTGTGCAGTTTCAGTATTAATGATAGAAGAAGAAGCGCCTGTATCCAATAAAAAAGTTTTGGTTTGTCCGCCAATTTGCACGGGAAGCGTGAAAACTTGGCTATTGGGGAGAGTTTTGAGTTGGACATTAGCTTGTCCGCTACTGACGGGTTCGGGCAAACTTACACCAGTAGCTTCGACTAAAGTAGTGAGGCGATCGCTCGCATCTTGACGAACGCTACCATCAGGTGCTAAAATGACAACTTGAAAGACACATTGCGTAGACGCTGCTTGCAATAATTCCACTGAAGTTTGGCGTGGATTGGGAAATTTAGCCGCTACACATAGGGCTACTTGTTGCAGCAGCGCTTCACCAAGGTTCTTCGGCGGTTCGGTTATATCTTGTTTATTCTGATTGGGTAATTTCAGAGGAGAAATTACAATATTTTTAGTTTCTTGACTAACAGCGGGTTTGACAAGATTCGGCAAAACACCGCTAAATAAAATAGTAGCAATAAAAATCAAACCCAACACAAAGTTTTTGCAACCGCGTCGGTTTTGTTTTTTCTGGAGTAAATGCAGCAATTTGACTCTGACTTTCATCAAAATTTACCATATATAGATAATTGGTGGGCAATGCCCACCCTACTCAGGATCGTACAACCATATTCTAAACTACTTGTTTGGTCTGAAACTGTTGTAACTCAGATGGAACTACCGCGCCATACTCAGTAATAATGGCGGCAATTAACTCCGCAGGCGTCACATCAAAAGCGGGATTATAAAATTCTACTCCCTCTGCTGTTAGCCTGGTATTTCCTACTTGGTAAATTTCTACGGGGTCGCGTTCTTCAATCGGAATTTGACTCCCATCGCCAATCGAAAAATCGATTGTAGAAAGAGGTGCAGCCACAAAGAAAGGAACCTTGTGTGCTTTTGCCACAAGTGCTAAACTATAAGTACCTATTTTATTAGCAGTATCCCCATTAGCAGCAATTCGATCGGCACCAACAACTACCGCATGAATCAAACCGCGCTGCATACAATGCGCCGCCATATTATCCGTAATTAAAGTCACCGGAATACCTTCTTGCACGCATTCCCAAGCTGTTAGTTTCGCACCTTGTAAACGAGGACGAGTTTCATCGGCATAAACTCTTGCCAAACGTCCCGCCGTCCAAGCAGAACGCACCACACCCAAAGCCGTACCGTAGCCAGCAGTTGCCAAAGCACCGGCATTGCAATGAGTGAGAAGCGTTAATTTTTCCGGATTTTTCGGTAAAACTTCTAAACCTTTATCGCCTATCGCCTGACAAGTTTGGATATCTTCCGCGTTGATAGTTTTCGCCGTTTCTAACAAAACAGTTTTCAGATATTCTACAGGGCCTAAAGTTTTACGAGCAGTATTTAACATTCGTTGAATTGCCCAAAACAAATTCACAGCAGTCGGACGAGTTTGCCCCAACGTTTTGCCAATTTTTTCCAACTCATTCAAAAACTCATCGCGGCTTTCCGTTTGAATATCCCTTGCACCCAGATACATTCCGTAAGCTGCTGCAACACCGATAGCTGGTGCGCCGCGCACAATCATCGTTTTAATTGCGTGCGCCATATCGTCGCAGCATTTAATTTCCACAAAGGTGTACTCGTTCGGTAAGCGATTTTGCTCGATGAGTAAAACGCGGTCATCTTGCCAAATGACTGGATAAACCTGGGAAGTAGTAGATGTCATGAGTGAATTTAAATTACTGAGTTTATTTTCAGGCATTTACAGTCTATCAGAAAAGTTTATTTTGAATATTTTTAAATGCAGATGAACGCAGATGTTTGGTTAATTGCTGACTTGGTTTAGTGTCCAGTCTGTATGGTGGGTCAGATAGCCTAATTTTAGGCGAGGAAGTTTAAATTTTATGGTTTTGACCCACCCTACTCAATCTTTAGCGCTAAAGCGCAACAACATACCTACTGCGTTACTATAATGACAACACGCTGCTCCTACCCCCATGTCCCAAGAATCGAAACCTGCACCGCAGCCTTCTGATTCAACTTCCGAGTCTCCTGAGACAGAGAAGAAACCTGAGACAGAGAAGAAGCCGGAAACAGAGAAGAAACTAGAATCTGCGCCTCAGTCACCGCCGGAGGAGAAACCGGAACGCAAATTTGTTCAGAAAAGCGTTCAGGCATTGATTCAGTGGAGTCCCCTTGGCGGTAGTGGTTGGTTATTTGTCCATTTTTTATTAGAGCAAGATTGGATGCTGGCAATTTTGATGTTTCCGGCAACAGTTGTCACCGCTATTTGGGCAGCTTATACGGAAAGTTTCATTGCCAGAATGCGCGAAATTTATACTGACCGAGGCAAGCAGGATGCAGACGCCTTGGTTAAATTTATGGAAAAGTTGGATAGGGCGCTGCGTTGGCAACTATCCGGATTTGAGGATAAGTATCTCCGATGTCAGGCAAATGCCTGTCGTGACTATATAACAGAAGGCTTTAACCAGAATTTTACTCCCACGCTAGAGGAAGTTTTTGTTCCTCTGGAATTGAGCGATGTCCATACGATGTCTTTATCGCCCGGTTTGCGGCAAAAAGATGTTGAAGATGTCGCCGCGATGCAGGCAAAAGCTGAAGGATTGAAAATCTGGGATTTTCTGGCAAGGATGCAGAAAATTCCGGCTTATCGGCGGATGGTCATCTTAGCTTGGGGTGGCTACGGCAAAACTACTCTACTGCGCCACATTACTTATACTTATTGTGAAAAGCCGAAACGCGCTCGCCTGCGCTATCAAGCACCTCGATTAATTCCCTTTTTGCTATATCTGCGGAAATGGCGAGATTTGTTAGGGCAAGAAGACGCACCTAACTTAGCAGATTTGATTACCCAACATCATATTCCCCAACTTCCAGATGGAAAACGCCTCAGTTTACCTGCTAACTGGGTAGAAAATTTGTTGCGGCGAGGGGATGCTTTGGTGATGTTGGATGGTTTTGATGAAGTGGCAGAAGGACAGCGACAGCAGATAAGCGAGTGGATAAGTCGGCAGATGGAAGATTATCCCAACTCGGTCTTTTTCCTCACTTCCCGTCCCGGCGGTTACAAGGATTACTCGGCAGCTACTAAACCGCAAACTTCCCTGTTCGTGAAACCTTTTAACTCAGACCAACGACAACGGTTTATCGAACGGTGGTATTTCCATCGGGAACTGTATGCTAGAGCAGGACGCAATACTCCCGAAGTGAAGCAGGAAGCGATTCGGAAAGGAACGGATTTGATGCAGCAGATAGAACAGCGCAGCGAATTGAAAGACATGGCGCAAAATCCCCTACTGCTGAATATGATTGCTACTTTTCACAATTCTTATCCGGGGAACGAACTGCCTCGCAAACGCACGGAACTTTATAAGGCAATTTGTCAGTTACAACTGGGAGATAGACCTTTAGCAAAGCGAATTAATTTACTATTACCTGCTAAAGAAAGTCAGGAAGTTTTGCAAAGCGTTGCTTTGGAAATGGTGCAGCAAAATCGTCCCATTCTTCCCCAAAATGAGTTAATGGTTTTGATTCAAAGTCATCTAGCGACCCTGGATGATGACGTTCAACCAGCAGCTTTCTTGGAGGAAGTAGTGAAAGTTAGCGAATTGTTAGTAGAAAGGGAACCGGAGGAGTACGAGTTTGCCCATTTGAGTTTTCAAAATTACTTAGCTGCGGTACAAATTAAAAAAATTGGGCAAGAAAGTTTATTGTTTCAGCACTTTGGTGATTCTTGGTGGCGGGAAACAATTCTTCTCTATGCTGCTCAAGTTAATCCTACTAATTTGATTCGAGAAGCTTGTAATAATGGCTCTCGCGAAGCCGTGTCTGTTGCGTATGATTGTTGGCGGCAAACTACTAGAAAGGTAGACTCGAATCTGGCAGAACAGTTGCAACTGTTTCGCTATCGGGATTTAGAACGATATCTGCAAAATGGAGAATGGCAAAAGGCAGATGAAGAAACTTATCGGTTGATGATTTTGACTGTAGGGAAGGAAGAGGGACAGTGGTTTAGTTCGGAAGATTTGCTGAATTTTCCTTGTGAGGACTTGCGAAAGATTGACGGATTATGGGTAAAATACAGCAATGGGCGTTTTGGCTTCAGCGTCCAGAAGAAAATTTATCTGGAATGCGGTGGTATTCCAGATGGGAAGTATTATAAGGAAACTTGGGAAAGGTATTGCGATCGCGTAGGATGGATGCGAGAGGGGAAATATATTCCTTACTCAGAGTATATTTTTAATATCTCAGCACCTATGGGCCAACTCCCGGGTGCGTTTGCGTCGTTTGGTTTTTTTGGGGGGTTTTGGGGGGTTCTCTTCTCTCGCATCGAGACTTGTAAACTGTAGCATATAAAGGTTTTCGCAGAATGTAAAGAATTGTTTTCCGCCTTCTTTGCTACGAAAACTCGTCATTCCAGCGATTCGATGCTCATAATACACAATGCGTAAAGCTTGAATCTATATTTATCCTGACAGCGTTTGATAGCATAAAGAAATACTTCTCGACACTCAAAGCGAGTTAATCGAAACTCCCGATTATTGCAGCGAACGGTAACGTGGTAGCAATATGCAGGCAGAAGTTGACGACAGGGACGAGACATAGTTTAGATAGTGGTAGCTTTATATTTAATTTCTCTGATGAAGTCGCTATTGGAACTCTCAAAAGTATTTGGAAACAAGCACAATTGGAGGATGAATAATGAAAGAATATGTGGTAATTTTTGAATGGGCTGGCAGTAACTATTCCGCTTATGTTCCCGATTTACCTGGTTGTATTTCTACAGGTAAGACACTTGAAGAGACAGAAAACAATATTAAAGAAGCTATCCAGCTTTATATTGACACTCTTCGAGAGGATGGTCAAGCTATTCCCGAACCATCCCTGAAGGCAAAATCAATTTCTGTGGCAGCTTGATTATGGTTGTTAGGAGATATTGGATTAGAAGAGAAGTCCGCTTAGATTTGGTATTGGCAAACAAAGCCCGCCTGGGGTTCAAACCCCAGCGTCATAGCGAAAGTCCTCTCAAGAGGACTGGGTAATAATATGATATCAGGCAAGAGGAATAAAGCATAATGGAAACTGCAACAGAACACCTATCACCAGCCACCGCAAATGCTTTTCTTGATGCGCTTCCCAATAAAATTAAGCAGGCGTTGATTGCATATTCAGCAGAAATTGAATATCCGGTAGAAGCCGTATTAGAAATGGCGATATCTGGTTTTCTCGATCCAGATTCAGTTAGTTTTGTAGATTGTAAACCGCTATCTGGGATGGATATTGAGAGGAAAGTGAATTAGGGAAAACCTTGTGGTAATATAATTGTATCAAGTATTAAAGAAGGAAACCTAAGCGCTATGAAAGGTTATATCAAAGGAAAAAGCATTATTCTCACAGACTCTCTGCCAGAAAACATAAAAGATGGCGATGAAGTAGAGGTATCTTTTTCAGTCATCCCAAAACCAAAATATTCATTTCCCACTTTTAAGCTAGGAATTAAAGACGAGTACCTGAAAAGAGAAAAAATCTATCAGTAAAATTGATAAAACGACATTAACTGTCATCTCTACTAACAGATAAATTATCCAATGGCTTATTATCTTTCATAATTCTAATCAAAAACCTGAGCGCTTCATTTACTGCTACAGAATCAGGAAATATTTCTGCCACATCAGCTTCTAAATGCACAGTCACGCCACCAACGCTTTGCCATCCTGGGCCAAGCTTTCTCACCCGCAAGCTTCTTAGATCGTATTCCGATCGCAATTCATCTTCCATGTTTGTTTTGGTCAAATAGTAGTTTCAACTTTCGCCTACTATAGCAATCAAACGATGTTCTCGATCCGCTGCAAATTCCAGACAAGCTTTAATATCTTCTTCTGTCAATTCTGGAAAGTCATCTAAAATTTCTGCCACAGACATACCAGCTGCTAACCAGCCTAAAACATCGTATACTGCAATCCGCATCCGTCTAATACAAGGCTTACCGCCACGTTTACCTGGTTCGATCGTAATGATGTTGCGATCGCTCATACAAAGCGAGGTTCGATCTTGCTTTCCTAAGTTTAGCCTAACACGCGCTGGAGTTGCGATCGCGATCGGATGCCAGACCGAAACATTATAGGCTGTCTATATAGGAACCACAAGAAATCCTTATATCACAAAATTGTTCAACCAGTTGACTAAATGTCAAAGTCGCGTTTACAATTATTTACATAACCAAACAAAATTTTGAAAAGCTTTTAAAAAAGCTGATAGTGTCTAACATCTTCAAGCTCTCCTAATTCTACCTTGGCTAACCACCAGGGTTTTTTTATTTTTACAGCCTTTTTCAGGTGATTGAGGTATAGAGAAACCCGGTTTATTGAAGAAACCGGATTTCTGGGATTATTCATAACCGCCGATAAATGCAAACAAACACAAAGCGGTTAAAACTTTTCCAACTAACTCACAACAGAAGGTTGCTTGCTAAAGAAAGCATTTCGCACCCGTTCCGCAATTTGCGGCGGCGTCAAACCGAGTTGTGCAAAAGACTCTTTGGGTTCGGCATGATCGACTAAAATATCAGGTACGCCAATCCGTTTGACTGGCACTACCACATCATTATCCATTAAACTTTCGACAACTGCCGAACCAAAGCCGCCCATAATGCAGCCTTCTTCGAGGGTAACAACGCGACCGATTTGTTTTGCCAAAGGCAGAATTAATTCGGTATCCAAAGGTTTGGCAAATCGCGCATTAATTACGGTAGCTTCAATCCCATATTCGCTGAGAATTTCGGCTGCTTGCATTGACGGATAAACCATCGAACCGTAGCCTAAGATCAGCACGTCGTCGCCTTGACGGAGAATTTCAGCTTTACCGATCGGCAAACCTTCCCAACCTTCCTCCATCAAGGGTACACCATAGCCGTTACCGCGAGGATAGCGAAGTGCGATCGGTCCATCAGTATAGTTTATCCCCGTCACGAGCATCTGCTGCAATTCTGCCTCATCTTTCGGTGCCATTAACACCATATTGGGAATGCAGCGCAAATAAGAAATATCGTACATTCCTTGGTGAGTCGGGCCATCAGCACCCACAATTCCCGCCCTATCCATACAGAAGAAAACAGGCAAGTTTTGGATGCAAACATCGTGAATTATTTGGTCGAAGGCGCGTTGCAAGAAAGTAGAATAAATTGCCACAACAGGACGAATTCCTTCGCAAGTTAAACCAGCTGCCAAAGTAACCGCGTGCTGTTCCGCAATACCCACATCTATATATTGTTTGGGTAATTTAGCGTGCAATTTATCCAAACCAGTTCCGGTTGCCATCGCCGCCGTAATACCGACAATTTTGGGATTATTTTCTGCCAGCTTTACTAAAGTGTGGGCAAACACTTTCGAGTAGGCGGGAGGTTTGGGTTTGTTGGAAGGAATTGGTTTGCCAGTAGCTAAGTTGAAGGGACTTTGGGCATGGTAGCCAACTTGGTCTTGTTCGGCAAGTTCGTATCCCTTACCTTTAACTGTGGCGACGTGAACTAATACCGGGCCAGAATGCTGATGCGCTTCTTTGAAAGTAGCAATTAATTCTTCCAAATTATGACCGTCTACTGGCCCCATGTAGGTGAAGCCCAACTCTTCAAATACCGCGCCAACTTTCGGTACTGCTAAGCGCTTCATCCCTTCTTTGATGCGTGCCAATTCAGGAGAAAAAGAATCTCCGACAAAGGGAAGATGCTTGAATTGTTCCTCTAGGTTATCGGTGATAAACTGCACTGGCGGACTGAGGCGCATTTTGTTGAGGTAGCGGGGAATTGCACCGACGTTGGGCGAAATCGACATTTCGTTGTCGTTGAGGACTACCAACAGGTTGGTCTTCGGCAAATGTCCGGCGTGGTTGATTGCTTCCAACGCCATCCCGCCAGTCATCGCACCGTCGCCAATTACGGCTACTACCTTGAAGTTGTCGCCTTTCATATCCCGCGCTAAGGCCATACCCAAGGCAGCTGAGATACTGGTAGAAGCGTGACCTGCGCCAAAATGGTCGAATTTGTTTTCACAACGCTTGAGATAGCCGGCAACGCCATCTTTTTGCCGCAAGGTGTGGAAGCGACTGTAGCGACCTGTAATCAACTTGTGGGGATAAGCTTGGTGTCCCACATCCCAGATTACTTTGTCGCGATCGAGGTCTAGGGTCTGGTAAAGTCCTAGTGTGAGTTCTACCACACCCAAACCAGGGCCAAGATGTCCGCCGCTGGTAGCCACGGTTTGCAGATGCTTTTCTCGAATCTGACGCGCAATTTGCTTGAGTTGATGAATAGAAAGACCGTGCAACTGGTTGGGATGGGTGACTTCGCTTAGGTGCATTAGATCTAGTTCTCCAATTTCTCTTACTTTCTGTGCTACTATTTGCCCTGTGGAATGCTTCCACAGTCGGATTGATGGCCAAGACCTTGGACTTTAGTCCTCTGCAACGTCTTCTGTTTCAACAACAAGGGGCGGTTAAAAGTCGCCGAAGCTTGAGAGGGCTTGAAATTCGATTTGTGGAGATGTTACACGCAATACCTCTAAAAAGTATGGCGGGATTCCACAGTAGCTGTTTGCCTCGAAAAGACGCGGCACGCAACGTCTGTGCAAAATCTCAGCTTTTTGTGCAACCATACTGGCGTACTTTCTAAATGATTATTGGATTGTACCTATTTCACTTTAGAGGATTTCGATCGACAATTTACTCACTAATCGGGTTTTTTTGACCTAAAATCGGCGATCGATCCGGTTCTATGGCAGCTATAAACCCGGTCGTCTGCTATTGTGTTAAATTGCTGCGATTTTTAACTAAAATAAGTAATGATGGCAGATAAAACTTGTGTGTTTGCCTCTGCGGTGAGAATGCGATCGCTCTGGCAAATAAATATCAAGTGTTTATGAATATGATTAGACATCTCCTCCAAAAGAATCTCAAAGGCAGGCAGGATGCCTACCCCACAAGAATTTTTGGAGATGTCTATTGTTAATGCGATCGATGCAATGGATCGAGCAAGAACCATCACCGCAAAACAGATTCGGATTAGTAGAGAATTGAAAAATCGAGATAAGACAACATCTGGCTATATAATGATTGTTAAGTTTCTTATCATCGTCTCATGACTGCCCAAGTCCCCTCGATCGAGTTCTTTGAAGGAATTTCCGAAGAATTGAGTAACGTCAGCCTGCGGCGGAATCGCAGTACAGGCGTGCGATCGGTTTTAATGACGTTCGCGCATCTCAAATCCCTAGAAAAATTTAACAGCTTTACCAAAAAATTCTCCAAAGCTCTGCTTTTAATCGATACCGAAGGTCGAATTAGCGTTGAGCCTTCTTCGGTAAAATTCATCTTCGGTGGGCCAGAGGGAGACGAGATCGATCGGGTCGAGTGTGTGTTTGAGATCGAGCGGGAAGATCATTGGGAACGATTTATGCGGTTTATGAACCGCTATGCTGAAGCTAATGGAATGGCATACGGGGAAAGATGAAAGTAGCGATTACAGGTGCAACGGGATTTGTCGGCAGTCGCTTGGTGGAACGGCTGCACGAGTCAGGCGATCGCGTCTTGGTATTGACAAGAAACCCAGAACGTGCTAAGCGAGTTTTCCCCAGCAGTACTTTCCCCAATGTGGAAATCGTCGCCTATACACCTACGGAGTCCGGCGAGTGGCAAAAATCCTTATCCGGTTGCGACGGTGTGGTCAATTTGGCAGGAGAACCTTTGGCAGAAGGTCGCTGGACGCCAGAACGCAAGCAAGCGATTATGGATAGCCGGAAAATCGGCACCCAAAGAATAGTAGAGGCAATTTCTCAGGCAAATCCCAAACCAACAGTATTGGTGAGTACTTCTGCGATCGGCTACTACGGCACCAGCGAAACCGCTACTTTTGATGAAAGCAGTGCCACCGGTGAAGGTTTTCTGGCTGAGGTATGTCAAGCTTGGGAAGCCCAAGCCCAAAAAGCGAAAGACTTGGGCGTGCGATTGGTTATCCTGCGAGTTGGGATTGTGTTGGGGATGGGAGGTGCGATCGCCAAAATGATACCACCATTTAAACTATTTGCCGGTGGCCCTATTGGTAGCGGTCGTCAGTGGTTTTCTTGGATTCATCGCGAAGACCTTGTGAATCTGATTTTAGCCTCGTTACGTCGATCGGATATTGAAGGCGTCTACAACGCCACTGCCCCCAATCCTGTGCGTATGAGTGATTTCTCGCACACTATGGGACAGGTTCTCAAGCGTCCTTCCTGGTTACCCGTACCCGGTTTTGCTTTAGAAGTATTGCTGGGAGATGCGGCGGTAGTGGTATTGGAAGGTCAGGAAGTTGTGCCCAAACGCACTTTGCAGTTTGGTTTCGAGTATCAATATCCCAATCTCAAGTCAGCTTTGGAAAATATTCTCTTTTCTTAGGGGATAGGGGAGCGGGGGAGCGGGGGAGCGGGGGAGTA
>NZ_JACJPW010000153.1 GCF_014696265.1 Aerosakkonema funiforme FACHB-1375
CGGAACTTAACGACTGTGGACAGTCAGCTGCCGACAGCCCTGGACGAAGCAGTAAGTAAACTTCAATTTCCGGTTAGATCCGGATTTGTATCAGTTTTATGGAGCAGGACAGTTGATTTATCCTACTGAGTTGGCACCCAAAAGCGATTAACGATTAGCAATTAGCAATTAACAATTAGCTAAGTTAAAAGGAATTTAGAGTTTTCATGTCTTTGTTTGATTGGTTTGCAAATAGAAAAAAATCCAGTCCTATCAGTCCGGAACGGCAAGAGCGAGAGATTGCTGATGGACTTTGGACGAAATGCGAAGCTTGTGGCGTGATGGCATATACCAAAGACCTGCAAGCCAATCAGATGGTTTGCCGGGAGTGCGACCATCATATGCGTGTCTACAGCAACGAACGCATCCATCAGCTGGTAGATACTAATACTTGGGAGCCGATGGACGAGGAATTATACCCAGGCGATCCGTTACAGTTTCGCGATCGCAAATCTTACCGCGATCGTCTGCGCGAAACCCAAGAAAAAACTGACCTTTCCGATGCCGTTCAAACAGGTCTGGGTAAAATTGAAGGCAGCCCAGCCGCACTCGGCGTCATGGACTTTCGCTTCATGGGTGGCAGTATGGGTTCTGTGGTGGGAGAAAAGCTCACCCGTTTAGTAGAAAAAGCTACGCAGCAAGGTTTACCGCTCATTATCGTTTGTGCTTCTGGCGGAGCCAGAATGCAGGAAGGAATGCTCAGCTTGATGCAGATGGCCAAAATTTCAGGAGCCCTGCAACGTCATCAAGAAGCTCGACTGCTTTATGTCCCGGTGCTGACTCACCCGACCACAGGAGGCGTTACTGCGAGTTTTGCTATGCTGGGAGACATTATTCTAGCAGAACCAAAAGCGACGATCGCGTTCGCCGGACGGCGTGTCATCGAGCAAACCCTCAGAGAAAAGCTGCCAGACGATTTTCAAACAGCAGAATATCTCCTACAGCACGGCTTCGTTGATGCCATTGTGTCGAGAACTCGACTTAAGTCAACCCTAGCGCAGCTGATTCACCTGCACCAACCGGCTGCAAAAATAAGTCATCTAATGCCGCTCTCAGAATCAAACGGTTCGGCATTCATAATTCCGAGCGAGGGTAAAGAGGAGCTGGGAGCGAGGGAGTAGCCGCTAGAAAGTGAAAAATTAAAAGTTAAAAGTCGAAATTCCTCGCTTTCGCTCTCCTTCTTTCCTAGCCCCCAGCCCCTAGCCCCTAGCCCCTGACTCAAATCAACAGATTCTGTCTTGGGAAACGTACCGCTCAGTGGCATGATTATGAGAGTGGCTCAATCTTTCGCAAACAACCAGTATGGGTTTTGCAGATCTGTCGATTGAAGAAATCGCCGCTGACTACAACACTTCGGTGGCAGAAGTGTTGAAGCTAGGCGATCGGTTGGGAATCAAATACAAAAACCCTCAGACTCGTTTGGCCTTAGAGGATGCGAAGGCGATCGTTTCCGAAATTATGGCTCAAGGAAATAGATCGGGCACTGACCGACAGGAAGATTCACCCCTGTAACCCAACAGTCGCCAGGTCTTTCTGAGCTAGATGATTCCTAGCTTTATCGCTCGTCTGGGCTAGAGCTATGTCGCTCACCTTGTCGATCGGTATGCTGACCAAATCGAACAGATTGAGTCCACCTGCAATATCCAATCACCGAGCCTGATTGTTTTGGGAGTACCATGCTTAAAAAATACATTTTGCTTGCTGTGGCCACTGTATTATTCACCTTCCAGATGGTTGTCGGAAGCGCCTTTGCCGCCGAACTCGACGCCCAAACCCGCACGGTGCCAAAAAATTCGCAGGGTGACACCACAGTCCTGAGTCTGGAACAAGTCAAGGAAGGCAAACGGCTGTTTAGTAATGTGTGTTCCCAATGCCACAATGGGGGCGTTACAAAGACAAACCCCAACGTGGGACTCGAGCCGGAAGCCCTTTCCTTCGCGACGCCGCCCCGCGATAACATCGAAGCATTGGTGGAATATATGAAGAATCCCACCACCTACGATGGCGAAATATCGATCGCTGAGGAACACCCCAGCAAGAAGAGCGCAGATATCTTCCCAGAAATGAGAAATCTGAGCGACGAAGACCTAGAGGCGATTGCCGGTCACATCCTGCTACAGCCAAAAGTAGCAGGCGTTAGGTGGGGAGGCGGCAAAATCTATTTTTAAAGCCGTTGTTTAAAAAGGCAAAAGCAAAAAAGCCAACAATGGAAATCAAGACTATCACTCTTTTGTCTATTTCTGATTGCTTTTTACTTTTTCCTTTTTTCTTTTTACTTGCCCTGCTCACCCCAAATCCCAAAGTGAAGCATCAAATGCTGCGCCCATTAATTTCAGTTCCACGTCTGTTGACAATTTTAGCTGCTTGCCTGAGCGCGATGTTGGTAAGCCTACCAGCTAGAGCAGCAGGTGTAGACCCTTATGTGGTGCGTTACTTACACGTTACAGAACCGATCGCTCTCAAGTTCGACGAGCAGGGTGAGACTCGTCTGTTTTCACCGACAGACGTTTCCAAAGGCAAACAGCTGTTCCAGAAGCACTGTATGAGCTGTCATGTGGGAGGAGCCACCTTACCAAATCCGCAAGTGTCGCTCTCCCTACAGGCGCTTCAAGGTGCCAGTCCGCCTCGCGATAATATCAAAAATCTGGTAGCCTACTTCCGAGAACCGATGCTCTATGATGGGAGCGAAGAAAGCTATGTATGCCGAAGAATCTCCCCCAGTTGGATGTCGGAAGCTGAGGTAACAGACTTGGCTGCTTTCTTACTGACAGCAGCGGATAAAGCACCGGGATGGGGTACAGACAGTTTTTAACTTGGGATTGATTGACAAAATCCCTTCTCTCTCTTAAAGCAGCGATCTCGTTTCTTGCCGATCGCCAGCTTTAGAAAAATACATCCTGAAAATGAAGTTATACCAGCAACTTCTCTGGTAGTTTATTTTCAGGAAACTTAGTCGAGTACTAATCTCAGGAGGAGATTATGGACTTCGTAGCTGCTATTTCACGGCGCTTAAAACTAGCATTTTTGAGCATCTTGTTGGTCGCTTGTACCTTCGTGTTGCTGACTCCCCCCGCTGCCGCCGATACCGTCACGGTCAAAATGGGGAAAGATAATGGAATGTTGGCCTTCGATCCCCCTAAAGTCACCATCAAACCGGGTGACACTATAGAGTGGTTAAACAATAAACTTCCTCCCCACAATATCGTCTTCGATGGGGCAAAAAATCCCGCTAAAAGTGCAGACCTCGCCAAGAGTCTGTCTCATAAGGGTTTATTGATGAAACCCGGTCAGAAGTTCCAAGTTACTTTCCCAGCAGACGCACCAGCAGGCGTATATACCTACTACTGCGAACCGCATCGCGGTGCTGGTATGGTGGGCACAATTACTGTTCAAGGTTAAAGATCTGACCGATCGGATTGCTTGCTCGCACTGGTGACTTCGTGGGGTGTGCTCTTTATGCTTTTGCTCCTGAATGTAAATGTTTGCAAGAACCATAAAATATTCTTGTCTGACATTTTTACCCATTGCTGCACACCTTGATTCCAGGAGAACTCCCTTGAGAAGATTTGTATCTGCTGTACTGCTAACAATCGCAGTTTTGACATTTGCCTTCGGACGTCCTGCCCTTGCAGGAAATGCAGCAAATGGTGCGAAAATATTTTCTGCCAATTGCTCTGCCTGCCATATGGGCGGTAACAACGTCATTATGGCTAATAAAAACCTGAAGAAAGATGCTTTGAAGAAATATGGTATGAACTCACTAGAAGCAATCAAAACTCAGGTGACAAATGGTAAAAATGCCATGCCATCTTTTCGCGGTCGTTTGAACGCGCAGCAGATAGAAGATGTAGCCACTTATGTGCTGAGTCAAGCAGAAAAGGGCTGGTAACTGCTGGCTAAAAGCTGTAGCACTTACGCATAAAGCAGCAAAAATGCAAGGGATTGGGGAGCAAAGGAAGTTCAGGAAGATAAAAAATATTTTCCTCAGTTCTTTTGCTCCTCTGCTATATGTTGAATCTGTAAGTCCTAAGATAGAATCCGCAAGTTAGAAGACGTAACATAATTTAATAGGGTATCTTTCAGCTTAATGATGCTGAGGAAAAAAGCCTGTGGTTCCCCTTCGCGATGAAAATCCGACCCGCATCACTCCGTATGTTACTTACGGGTTGATTGCTGCTAATATTCTGGTTTTTTTATACGAACTGAGTTTACCGCCGCAACAATTGCAAGGATTTTTCCATGTGGCGGCAGTGGTACCGCGAGAGTTAAGCGCTAGCTTTTCGGGCATACCCGCCAGTTATGGACTGCCAGTAAATTACGGACTGCCGGAGTGGATGACTCTGTTTACTTCGCAATTTCTGCACGGCGGTTTTTTACACCTGGCGGGCAATATGTTGTTTTTGTGGATTTTTGGTAACAATGTTGAAGACAAGCTGGGTCACGTCAAATATTTGTTTTTTTATTTGACTTGTGGTGCGTTGGCGGCATTAGCTCAGTGGTTTTTTGCTACTGGTTCGATCGTACCTTCTTTGGGTGCCAGCGGTGCGATCGCAGGAGTTCTGGGAGCTTATATTCTCAGATTCCCCAAGGCACGCATCCTTACACTTTTCGGTTATTTTGTGGGCTATGTTCCCGCTTACTTCTTTTTGGGTTGGTGGTTTGTCCAGCAAGCTTTCTACGGGATTGCCAGCCTCAACGCTCCTGCTAACATCGGTATGGAAGGTGGTGGAATTGCCTACTGGGCACACGCCGGCGGCTTTGTCGTCGGAGCAATTTTAGCGCCTTTATTGGGATTATTTGCCGATCGCTCTGAATCCGAGCAGTTTTAATAAAAGTCAAAAGTCAAAAATGGAATTTTATTGTTTTGGCTTTTCACTTTTTAGCTTTTACTTTTTTGGAGTCTTTGGTTTGGCGTGACTGCAAATTTTCTGCTTCGGCAGTCAGGGAATCTTGGGGTTCTATGCTAACGCTAGGCATCGGCAGCGGGATGTCAGCGCCATTGACGATCGCACCCAACAACTGCAAGTCTTCTGATTCTCCTAATTGCTCGATCGCCTCCGTCAACATACTTTCCCCCGTGTAACCCGGTCGAGCTACCAGCACCATCCCATCTGTGAGCGGCTCCAACAATAGAGCGTCATTGCATATACTAAGAGCGGGCGTATCGATTATTACTAGGTCAAATCGTCCTCGCATATCCTCTATCAAGCGGCGAAACTCGCTTGATTCAATAATAGCTGCCGGTTGTCGCAACGGCCCCGGACTCGGTACCAGGTATAAATTTTCTACTTCCGGTACGAGGCGCACGCACTCGCTCCAAGTGCCGTAGTAACGCAAGGGTTCTATAAAGGCATCAGGGTCGGGTGCCACCTTAACCGCTTTAGAGAGAGATGGCGATCGCAAATCGGCTTCGATCAGCAAAGTTCGCTTACCGGCACGAGCCGAGGCAATGGCCAAGTTGTAAGCGGTGACGCTTTTACCTTCTTGGTCGATCGTACTGCTGAGTGTAAGTACCTTCACAGGTTTATCGCTAGTACGGCGCAGACTGCTGCGGATACGTTCGTAGACTTCCAAATAGGGCGAATCTGGCGTCACCAAAACCGGTATGCCCTCGCGATCGGGGTCAAAGACCAAAATATAAGGTACGATACCCAGCAGTTGCACCTCTTGCTGCGTCAGCAAACCGCGAATATCTTCCATCGTTTGCAAAATACCGCCCATAGAACCGAGCAAGAAGATTAATCCGCCGCCCACAGCCAGTCCAGCTAATGCGCCTATGGCGATCGTCATCATAGGATTTTGTCCGGGCTGGACTACTTCGGAAACTTCTGCCGGTTTGACCGCAGTCAAGCTGCTCACAGTTTCTGCTTCTGCGGCTTGTGCATCCACTAAAGCCGCCTGCATTTTGCTGAAGAGGCTTTGTCTGAGCTGGTATTCCTGCTGTAATTGCGATAATTCTAGTTGCTTATCGGGAATAGTAGCGTATTCTCGCCTTAACTTCTGCTCTTGTAGGAGAATCGCCTGAAACTGCTGCACCAATGCTTCTTGTTGCGTCTTTAAAGTTACGAGCTGTTGTGCTAAGGCTTGTCGAGCCGGATCGAGACTGCTATCTTGACGGATTTTCGCGCCACTTTGGAGCGGTGCTGCTATCCCGTTCCCGCCAATTACCTCGGCGGCTCTGGCTCTGAGCTGTTCCTCGTAAGCTTTTTGTTGCTTGCGTAAAGCAATTATGTTGGGGTGTACGGGTCGCAGGTCTTTGCTGAGAATAGCTAGCTGAGATTCGATTTGGTAAATCTGCACTCGCAAATTGGCAATAATCGGGTCGGCACTGAGAGCCGAGGAAGCATATGCTTGGTCTGGTGTCAAGCCCAAGCGTTGCTGCAAGCTGCGAATTTGGGCTTCGATCCCCTGCAATTCAAATTGTATCTGACGCTGCTGATTTTGGCTGCCAGTAATACCTTGAATTAAACTGCCATTTTCGGCTGCCAACAAAATTGGCCCTTCCACCTTGGTAAACTTTTGCAGTTTTCCTTCTGCCAATCGCAGTTCCTGCTCTACCTGGGGCAACCTTTTAGTAAGCTCCTCCTTAATCGCTCTGAGTCTAGAAGTGTTAATCAAACGGCTGCGTTCGACCATCCCCACCATTATGGAATTGACCACATCAGCAGCTTTCTTCCCATCTTCATCTGTGTAGCTAACAGTCACTATAGGTGGTGGAGGCGGTTGCCCTTTAGCAGCGGGTCTGGGCGGTCTGACCCTAACATTCTTGCGTACCAGTTTTGGATTCGCATTAGCTTGCTTCGCCGCCGTTGCTTTCACATCATCGTTAGCCAGAGCGTCTACATTAATTCCCTGAGCTTGCTGTTGAATATCACTTCCTGTTTTGGAAATAATCACCGGTGGCTGAGTGTAACTTAGTAAGCCTTGAGCTTCATATTGTTTGGGTGGTGCTGGCTGTAGTGCCACAAAACCGGCTCCCCCCATAATGAGAATACAGGCAGCCACTCCCTTCCATTTGTGCTGGTCGAAGGCGATCAGATAGCGTTTAACAATAGGTGAAGCCATAAGTTAAAAGTCAAAAGTTCAAGATCGAATCACAGAAAATCGGTTTTTGAAAGTAGTGGACTGGCTGTGTGGAGAGGGGAATAGTTTTGAGGAAAGACAAATAATATAATATTTTAATCATTATTATTGGTTCCTGGGCCAAAAAGATCGCTCGCACTATCGCTGAGAGAGCGAAAGAACAGCAAAAAACCGAGAATATCTCGGAAAGGTTGAGTAAAAGTATTCAGAGCGTAAGTAATTCGACCCACAAGATTGCGACCGATGACGATCACATCGTTGTCTCGCAGGGGCATATTTTGAGACGCATCCCCAAACAAAGCTCTTTTACCATTGAGTTCCCTGACTATTGCCCTACCTCTTTCTGGATCGAATCGGATCAGGGCTACCCTGTTGATATCTGCTGTTTGCAGATTCGGACTGGCAGCGGTGAAAGCATCCAGAAAAGTACTGCCGCTGGGAAGGCGAAGATTGCCCAAGCCTTGATTAGGATAGCTTAAAACGCGGATATTGATGACTGGTTGGGCTAGAGTCGATTTAGCTACCAGGGTGCGATCGTAAGTAGCGTCGTTTCCCACTTCCAATTGTGGCACGATGACTGCATCTCCATCCTCCAAACGCAAATCTGGGAGAGGATCTCCGGCAGCCAAAGGTGTAAATAGATCTACTCGTTGTTCGATAAAAGAGCCATCCAATAAAAAGCGACGCACCCGAATTTGTCGCAAGTCGGCTTTGTCCGTGCTGCCATTTGCTACCAGCATTGCCGTGGATAGGCGCGGCGGGAACGGCAGGCTATAAAAACCCGGTCGCGACACGGCACCGGTAATAGTCACTTGAACGGGACGCTGACCTGCCAGTCCTACGGAGACTACCGGGTCGATCACGTAGCGATTAAAACCTAAGCGTAATTTTTCTTGAATTTCTGGCAGAGTCAAACCTGCTACAGAGACAGTTCCCAACAGCGGGACGACGATATTGCCTTCCGGTGTGACAGCAGCTTGAAAGCTCAGGTCTGGAAAGCGTTGAGTTATAACGGAAAGGCTATCTCCCGGCCCGATCCGGTAGGGGCCGAATTGGGGACTCGGTTCAAAGCGCTGAGGTGTGTTTTGCAGTTCAAACGGAACTACCGGTATGGTTACAGGGGACTGGGCTATCGAATTTGGGATTTGGGATTGAGAAGCGGAAATGGGGGATAGGGAATGTTCTGCCGCTATAGCCAGTCCCCAGCTTTTTTGAGCGCGTGTCCAAAATAAGCCTGTGAGCAGGAGGGTGCTACCTGTGTGAAGACTGAGCAGGTGAATAGCTATTAAACGTCGCCTTAACACAACCCCTTTCATGTTTAACTTTTCATTTTTAATTCTTAATTTTTGCGAAATGGCCCTGACATTAAAGTGGATTGAACAGTTTTGCCGATCGACTCAGCTATAGGCCAAACTTTTTCGATGTCACCCAAAGGTTCGATGGGTATTTGGATATTGACTGCAACCCACGGAACTCGACGCTTTTGCCACTGCGCCATTTGATCGGCCCAAAACCATTTGCCTGGGTCTGGACTGCCTCCATTGGGAACAGCATACCATTGCAGTACGGCGTAAGTCTGCGTTGGGTTCCAACCTCGGAAGTACTGAGCTTCCACTTTGGCAGTTTGACTGTTATTATTTGTTGAGGTGGCAGTAAACTGAGCCGATCGATAGTTATCTGTTTTCCAACGCCAAAATCCTTTGATATCTACCCACTCTACCTGCGGCTGTTCTTTTGGTCCGTTTTGAGGCAGTAACATCAATACCGCCTGAGTTTGTGGGTCGCGTTGCAGATTTTGGAAAGACCATTTGTGACCGCTCACTTCTGGGTTTTGCTGGGAGATGGTCTGCCAACCCGGAACAGTGAGTCCTGTTTTCCGCAATTGTTGGATTTGCTTGAGGGAAGGTATTGGCGGCGGTTGCTCCCAAGCCCAACGTCCTTTCAGGTAACTGGGAACTGCTCCTAACGCGATCAATACTAACAGGAACAGGAGCAAGATGACCTGAGAGAGTTTTAAGTTATAAGTTTTGAGTTTTGAATCCAAATAATTCATAATTCCTCAACTTGAGGCTGTTCGCTTTCATCGAGGTCGGTGGGAAAATATTTTTCCATTAAATTGATTAGCACAACCAATAATCCCAGCAAACAAGCAGAATAAAAGTCACCGCCCCAACTTTCGTGCAGCCATTCAAAGGCTTGCTGATTGCCAGTACCGTGAAAGAAGGTCAGCAAGGCATTGCGAATGATGTTGGCAATGACGCTGAGCAATGCGGCACTCAATAAGAATAGAATTGTTTTCGTGCGCGATCGCAATGCTCCAGTCCAGAAAAGCAACATCAAGCCTACGTAGAGACTGGTGAATAGCATTTTCAGGCCGGCACAGTGCGGCGCTACCTCCACAATTTGTCCGCCAACGTATAAGTTGATCTCCTCTACCGTGACGTTGACGCCAAATTGACTCAAAATAAACCCAGCTACTCCAGCAATAAAACTTTGTAAAGGTAAGGCATAGGGTTCGATCAGATACGGTACTGATGTTGGCGATGCCAGCAATACCAACAACAAGGGAAAAGCTTGCAATTTGAAACCGGGAAATCCTTTTAACCACAAGCAGAGTCCGGTTAGCACGACTGGGAATGATAAATTTACCCAGTCGTTTAAGCCACTCAGATAAAATATTCCTCCCATAACTAACAAACCGGCACCTATGGGATCTGCTTTATCTGGTAAGCGACGCCACAGCTTTCTATTTGTCCAAGCGATATAAGTGGCAAAGGGTAGACCGATTAATCCGTGGCTGAAATATTCGTGTACGATGCCGATATTTTTGTGCAGCCAGCCATCATACCAATGCAATAGTAAAGGTGCGTACAAAATTGTCAGAAAAGCTAGTATAGCGCCACTGAGTAGATGTGGCTCTAAGGTTTTGGGAATTTTTAATCCTACTTGCATAGATTTAACCGGATATAGCAGCTTCTGGAGCGATAAGGATATGCTGAAGTGCTTGCACGACTTGCACAATTTGAGTTTGGCTCAAACCTGGGTACATTGGCAAGGATAAAATCTGTTTTGATAGGATTTCGGAATTGGGAAAGTCTCCGGCTTTGTATCCTAGATACTGATAAGCTGGCTGGAGATGGCAAGGCAGGGGATAGTGAATGCCTGTTTGAATGCCAACTGCGCTCAGTTCGGCTTGGATTTTTTCTCGCTCGATCGCACAGGATTCGTTAATACGGATGACGTATAGGTGATAAATATGACCTGTGCCGCTTTGGTTATGGATGGGGAAAATACCGTGCGATCGCAGCGGTTCTAGTAAGCGATCGTACTCCTGTGCAGCTGCGTTGCGGAGATTGTTCCACTCTGGTAAATGAGGTAGTTTGACGTTGAGGACGGCTGCTTGTAGGGTATCGAGACGGCTGTTTGTACCGTATTCGGTGTGGAGATATTTTTGTGGCGCACCGTAGTTCCGGAGCGAGCGCATTTTTTGCGCTACCTCTGCATCATTTGTTACCAGAATACCGCCATCGCCGATCGCTCCCAAATTTTTGCTGGGATAAAAACTGAATGCGGCGGCTTTACCGATTGAAGCAGCTTTGTAACCTTCTCGTTCCGCTAGATGTGCTTGAGCGGCATCTTCAAAGATTATCAAATTGTGAGCGCTGGCTAAATCTCGCAGTTGCTTGGGCGACACCATTTGTCCGTAGAGATGCACTGGAACAATCGCCCGCGTTTGCTCGCTAATCGCTTTTTCTGCTGCTTTTAGGTCAATTAAAGCGGTTTCCGGGTCGCAATCGACGAAAATCGGGGTAGCGCCAGCGTGGAGAACGCCGATGAGAGTGGCAACAAAGGTATTGGCTGGTAAGATTACTTCATCGCCGGGACGAATACCGCAAGCTTGCAGTCCGAGTGCGATCGCATCTGTGCCGCAAGCGACGCCAATACCGTATTCTACACCACAAGCATTAGCAAATGCTGTCTCAAATTCGGCGACAGCTTTGCCCATGATAAAATCTCCCTGGTGGAGTACAGTCAGGATGGCTTGTTCGATTTGGTTTATCAGCGGTTCGTGTTGAAAGCTGAGGTCTACAAAGGGAATTTTGGTCATTGATGGGTGAATGTGAGATTTCGATCGCAGCGCTTTGGACTAATGGCAGCAGTTAACAAAGTTATCTGATCTATTTATGGTTTATTTTTGCGAATGCCTCTTCCGTATTTATACGCATAAATCAAATCAATTTGACTGTCGGTAGACCGAAAATTTCTGCACTCCTGTCCAAAAATCCTAACAAACTGTATCTAAACATACAAAATTTCCTCAAGAGACTGCAAGTTACTTAACCGCGCCAGATTGATTAATAAATTTTCTAAAGAAACAAAAATCCTCTCTTCTGTATCTCACTTTCAAGCGGGGAAAAAAATTAAAAATTATTTAAACTAAAATAAATCTACTATTCTTGACATCTGTCTTTAGAAAGATGTTAGATACATTTAGCAAGCAACCGAATTGATCATTTGATTTTAGTTCTACAGTCGATACTTAGGCCCAATTTACATGGGGGATTGACAGGGATTGAGATTGACCTCAATGAAAACCCAATTAAGTACAACATCAGCACAAAAGTTATGTCGAATACTCAATTAGGGGTGGCCTTGACTGAATTTTACCTGTTGGATTGCTGGAAAAAGAGGGAGGAAGTGTTTTGGCAGCTATGGAAAAGGTATCAAAATTATCTTTACCGTCGCTGTCTGAAATGGATGGGGGGTAACCCTGCTGATGCCGAAGAAGCTCTGAGTCGAGCGATGCTCAAAGCTTGGGAGAAGAGTCGAGACTATGCTCATGCGATCGCCAACTTTAAAGCTTGGTTGACTCGATTAACCCATAATATCTGCGTGGATATACGTAGAGAGTCCAAGCGATTAGCGCATCGGGTGGAAAGTTGGGATCTGATCGCCCAGCAGCGGGAGGAGCAACTGGTTTCTCAGTCCCATACACCAGAAAATGCTGCTATGCGAAGCGAATTAGAAATAGTCATCCACCGTGCAATTGAGGAATTACCGCCCAGACTGCGCCAACCTTTTATTCTGCACTTCATTGAAGAGAAATCTTATCAGGACATCAGTCAACAGCTAGGTATCTCCTACGATAACCTTTGCAAACGCATTTCTCAGGCGCGAGCAATTCTGCAAAAGCGTTTAAAACCTTATTTATCAGGGCTTGATGTGTCTCCGTTTGATTCCTCCGATCCATTTAGGAAAAAGGCCAAATCTGGAGTAGAGAAATTACCGTACTCAAGCATCAGGGCTGAGGTAAAAATCCCGCCAACCTTCAATCAAAAAGAGCGCTTTGGCCGTAGCCCTAATTATTATCAAATCACAGCAATATGTCTCGAAACACTAGCTCATGCCTGGTATCAGTCACCCAGTCCTCTGGGGTGGAGTTGAATGTTCACCTTGTTTTAGACGAAAAGCCAATCCGCCAAGACCAAAAGTTAAAAACATTAAGTCAGTACGTGCAGCAGTATGCTTCTGGCTGGAAAAAACGCTTGGAATTGGCCGAACTTTTCTACGCAATCGGTCAATGGGAGCAAGCGGTGGAGGAGTATCGTCAAGTGATCGATCGCCAACCCCAATTAATTGATGTGCGGTTGAAATTGGGGAAATTGTTGCAGTTAATGGGACGGGAAGCTGAGGCGATCGAAGTTTATCAGGATGCCTTACCGTTATCTGGAAATAAAGCCACAGAGCAATACATTACCGGAGCGATCGCACTTTGTCAAAGTGACATTCCCAAAGCGATCGTTGCTTTTGAAACAGCCGCTCACCTAGAACCAGATAACGCCGCTCACTGGCTAGTTTTGGGACAATTGCATATGGGGAGAGAAAATCCTGTGGCGGCGTTACAAGCCTTCGATCGGATTTTGTCAATTAATCCAGATGATATTGTCGCCTTGATTCACAGCTATGATGCGCTAATGGCGCTGGGGAATGTTGGGGAAGCACAAGAACGTTTGAAGAAAACGATCGCTTTAGATCCCGATCGTTTGTGGGTACTGCAACGACAATTGGACGATCGTTGCCAGATGAGATTGGTATCTGGCGAGCAGGGGAAGCAGACTAAAAAGATGATTGGCGCTGCTCTCCAACAAGCTACTCATGGAGCTGATGCTCACAAATCCCTGGCATACTATCACATTTTCCGAGGTGACTGGGAGCAAGGGACAAGGATATTAGCGCAGTTTACGGAGGAACACCCGAATAATCCTAGCGGTTGGTATCACTATGGGCGATGCTTGTTCCATACAGGGGAATATCAGGCGGCGGCTGAAGTGATGCGAAAAGTTTATCGTCTGTATCCCCAGGATTGTGAAATCTATCGGGCGTTGTGCGAAATTTTGCCTCTTGAAGCTCACCCCCAACTCCTCTCCTGGGAAAAGAGGGGAGTAAGAGGAGTAAAAGCACAAAGGGATAACATCACCCTTGCTTCGATCGTAGAAGAGATGTTGGAGCGTTTTGCCGATCGCTGGAGTGTTTGGGCGACGGCGGGACGAGTGCTGGTGGAAAGTTTTCAAGAGATGGAACGGGGGTGCAGTGTTTCTCTGCAAGCGACGCAACTTCAGCCCCAGCTAGCTGATGCTTGGTTTTGTCATGGACGAGTGTTGGCTTTGGCGGGGAAACATCAGGAAGCTGTGGCGGTTTCGATCCAAGGATGGCAGTTGTTAGCAGAAAAGCAGGGATATTTGCAATCCGTGTCTGCTGCGGTGTGGCTGGGCGAAAGTTACCGAGCGCTGGGGGATGAGAGCGCTAGCCGCAAGTGGTGGGCAGAAGCTTGTCAGGAAAGTCAAAAACTGAGGTTATTTAACCCAGTTATGGCTGATTACTGGCAAGGGAGGGCTTTAGAGGGATTGGGCGATGCTATGGGTGCGATCGAGCTTTATCGAAATGCCTTGAGTCAGCAGTTGCTCTATCCCGTTCGCCAGGAGGTCGAGGCAGCTTTAAAACGCCTAAAAGCGAAGTGGCGAAAGAGTTCTCGTCCTTGATACTGATTTTCCCGGTGCATTTTTTTGGCAAAAAAACGCCTCTAACTCGAAAAATTCAGAAATTGGCTTTGAGAAACGTCTTAAGAGTATAGATTGCGTGTAGGATATCACTTGATGAAATTACTGACAAGAGTTTGTCTGGCTTTGTTGTTGGCTGTAACCATTACGTTTGGCAGTTTTCATCGAAAAGCTAATGCTCTGCCTGGAGCAAATTTTCTCGCTCAAATACCTGTTTATACTGCAAGCGACAAAGTTTCCACCTTTAACGGCATCAATGAATGTGACAAAGTTGAGAATAGCGATGCGATCAACTTTGCTACCAATCAGGATTTCACCGTAGCGGTTTGGATTAAACCTGATAGCGAACAAAAAGACCTCAAATATGGAGATAATGATGTTGTTGAAAAGTGGGTCTCTGGGACTGGGGGATATCCTTATGTGATTCGCTACCTAAATTCAAAAGCGGGGAATAACGCTGGAAAAATTGTTGCCGCCCGCTATGATGGCAAAAATAATCCTAGTGTGTACTCAACGACTAAAATTAATGATGGGAAATTCCATCATGTGACTTTTGTCCGCAGTACGGAAAACAATCAAGGCAAACTCTCTCTCTATATTGATGGAAAACTAGAGGCTACCAATCAGGATACGACTGCGGGGAATACCAAAAATAATAGTTCCCTCTATCTCGCTTGCCGAGGTTATTCTCAGAATAGTGGGTTCAATTATTTCGCGGGGAGTATCAATGGTTTAGCTATTTATAATGTTGCTCTCACTCCAGAGCAAATTCAGGCAGTAGTTACCCCGAATTTTCCACCAGGTATAGTTCCCATTAATAGTGCTTCACAAACTGGTGAATTGACAGTATTAGCTAATGAATCGAAAAAACTACCCGGCTTAGTTAACACATTGAATCAGCCTGTCACAGTAAAAATTAGTGCTGAAGGAGTGTGGCAAGCAGCTGCATCAGGCGAACCGAATGGCAAATCAGTTGATGCTAATGGTATCCCTGGTGTGATTTACAAAGAATGGCTATTCCCTGAATTGAATTTAGGCACCCTAGTAGCAGAAGTTAAAGACGCAAAAGGGGTGAGGAAATTTATCAAGAGCGGGAAAGACCAGACGTTTGAACTGCAACCAGGAGAGACAGCTTCTTTCATTTTCAATGATGGAATTCCCTACTTTACTGACAACACTGGCAGTCAAAAAGTTAAGTTTTCCATTAAGTAGCTGTCAAACCAAGGCGTAAGAAACCGGGTTTCTGACTCTTGAAACAGTACAGCATAGTAGCAAAGATACAGGCATAGCAATTCTAGCTATTCTGTATGAGTGCGATCGCTCGTTATTCCAAGGTGTCTTTTCAAAGGAGAGAGCGATCGCAAATTATCAAAGCCAAAGCTGACTGCACTTGTTTTACCCTGCTTACGGAAACCTTAAGCAAGCGCTAAACTCCAAATCTCGAAGGAATTTTCGTTGATATGAAATTCAAATCGTTTTTGTCTACCTTTGTGGTAGTAATGTTTGCAATTGCGATCGTCTTTGTCCCTGCACCAGCTTTCGCGGCACTTACTCCCATCAATACGGATTTACAAAATGGTGAATTAACCGTATTAGCAACTGAATCCAAAGATTTACCCGGCTTCAGTAACAATTTGAAGTATCCCGTCACAGTAAAAATTAGCGCCGAGGGAATGTGGCGAGGCGCTAAAGCAGGTGAACCAAATGGCGATGCAGTAGATGCTAATGCTACCAGTAATGTTAAATACGAAGCATGGCTATTCCCAGAGTTGAAATTAGGCACTCTAGTAGCAGAAATCAAAAATGCAAAAGGAGTGAGGAAATTTATCAAGAGCGGGAAAGAACAGTCGTTTGAACTGCAACCGGGAGATACAGTTTCCTTCATTTTTAATGATGGACTGCCATTCTTTAGCGACAATAGTGGAAGTCAAAAACTTACAGCGGTTCCCGCTGTAAAGAGGTACAATAAGATATGATTGTTGTAGTCAAAGCTAATGAAAGCATATTCCCTCGATCTGCGGCGAAAAATAGTAACAGCACATT
>NZ_JACJPW010000154.1 GCF_014696265.1 Aerosakkonema funiforme FACHB-1375
TTGAATATTCTCAGGATGGCGCTAACTTGCAAGAAATTTATCGAGCCGCCGATGCCGCACTATACCAAGCGAAGGCAATGGGACGAAATCGAGTATTGGTGTCGAGTACCTGCCACCACTCTTCCACTGTACGATAACGAGGGCTTGATATGACACTTTAGGGTAGGGAATCTGGATTATAAAGATTTCTTAAAAAATAAAGTTTTTGTTACTTTTGCTGCTTGGCGTTCTGGCTTCACCTTACCGTACTTTTAAACTGATTCCATACTTTTGATGTCACCGCCTGGGCATTTCGATCGGAATGCGATTTAATCAGTATTCATCCTTTACCTTCCAGAATATTGAAAATTGATAAATCATCACGCCCATTAACCGTAGGAGCTTTCGCATTCGGGCGACAATCTTTCCTGGTAATCGACAATTTAGATACCCGAATGCTTCGCCCGACCCCGGCGATAATTTATCTGAACAAACATTTTTGTTTGACATTATAACAGGGCCTTCCAGAATGTTGAAAATTGATAAATCATCACGCCCATTAACTGTAGGGGTGAAGCATTTGGGCGACAATCTTTCCTGGTAATCGACAATTTAAGTACCCGAATGCTTCGCCCTCCCCCCGCGATAATTTATATACACAACAATTTTTATATTAACACAAATAGGGCGAAGCATTTGGACATAAATATTTTGGTTACGCCACATAAATTATCACATCAGGACAGGGCGAAGCATTTGGATATAAACATTTTGGTTACGCCACATAAATTACCACATCAGGACAGGGCGAAGCATTTGGATATAAACATTTTGGTTATGCCACATAAATTGTCGCCCAAATGCTTCGCCCCTACAAATTTTCCATCATTTTCTCTCTCATCCAACCGACCATATCTGCGATTAAATTTGGTTGACTCGGTGAAAATGTTTGCAACCCAAATTCCCCGGTTTCCCACACTACACAAATCGCGCCATCAAATTTGCTCAAAGCTTTCAGAAATGTATCGCTAAATCCTGTGGGTGTGGCTGTGAGTGCTGTGGAATCGTAGCAGATGAAAAACAAGGGATTTTCGCTATTGCGGCGCAGGTTATTCCAATAAAGTTTGAGTTTTTGCATTGTTTCTGGATACCCATTCTGCCACTCTGGACAATTTTGATTTAGCATCAGGTCGTAAATTTCTGGGGCGGGGTTTTCGGGGTCGATGAATTGGTGTGTGTCGATGCAAATTAGCTTTACTTGGCTGCATAATTCGGGTTGATTGTTAATAGCTTCGGCAAGGACTTGGGGTAAGTTTGCTATGTTGAGGTTTGCTGTTGCGGTGTTGGTAAGGGTGTCTTGATGCCAAGCTTGATAGAAGTCGGGGTAGGGCAGATTTTGGGCGTAGCTCCATAAAACTTCAAAACATTGCTTATAGCGTTCATGCTGATTTTTATTAAATTCTTTTATGAAAGTATCTTTTAGCATAAAAACTATCTTCTTAACCAAACTAAAACTTTTGATTGAATGAAGAAAGGAAGATGCGACTAAACATATATTCTCATTATTATTGGTAGGTACAATTTTTATTAGAATATTAACTATATTTTGGTTGTCTTGGTTAATTTGACCTAAGCTAATAATAGCATTCGTAAATATGAATTCATCTTCGCAAATATGCAGCAATTCTATTAAGTTATCTATGGCATTTTTATTATTATTATCTAATTTTAACAAAATATCAGCTATTCGCCATTGCATAAACTGATCTTCACAAGTTTTCAATAGCATAGTTAAAGGATCTATGGCATCTTGATTACTGGGAGCAAGTTTAAGTAAGCTACTAGCTGCTAAAAGAACAACTTCATGCTCATTTTTACGCTCGTGCATCAGTTGGAGTAGAGCATCAATTACAACAGGATTTTCCTGGCCAATCCTTTCTAGAACATAAGCAATTTGCTGCATTTCTTTAGGTTCTTGACAAGTTAATAAAAGCTGTTTTGAAATCGCAATTGCATCTGGATTTCCTTTGTCTAATTCCCCTAAATCATCAGCAGCCCACCGACGAACTTTAGGATGTTTGTGGTGTAAAAGCGATTTTAAAATTTCAATAGCATCTTGCTTGGCATCATCAAAATTTCCCAAAACCCTAGCAGCAGAACATCTGTTAAGATAATCCTGGCTGTTATAGCTTATTTCTTTCAAAGTAGCAATGGGATGTTCTTGCTTGCTTGATTTAAATTTAGATAAGCTCTCAGCAGCACGAATACGAGTAGATTCTGACTCCCTGATATCTAAAAGCTTATTTAGTACATTAACTACATCTTGACTGACTGTATTAATTTCTCCTAAATTTCGAGCAATGACACAGCGACTAGAGTTAGATTTAGAGTCGTCTAATCTTTCTATATAAAAAGTGATTAAATCTGGATCGCTTTTATCTAAACTGTACATTACATTAGCTGCTCGGTTACGAATATTTACACTTTTATTCGATAGTAATTCTTTTAATTTACTAACAACGGTTGTATTATACTTACTAATTTCCTCCAATGTATGACCAGCTTGCCTATAAATGTCACTGTTTTCGCTGTTTTCTAAAAGTTTAAAAAGAGCAGCAATAGCATCTGAATTTCCATTGTCAATTTTTTCTAAACTATATGCTACTTGCCATAAAAGTTTATTATTTGTAATTTTTAATAGTTCTTTCAAATGCCTAATAGCAACTTTATTATTTTGGTCAATTTGCCCCAAGATATAAGCGATTTCCACAGAAGTAGATTCTTTTTTACAGCTATATAACAACTTTTGTAAAACAAAAATAGCTTTTTTTATGTGTGTTTTCTCAAGTATTTTTCTTGCTTCTTGCCACAGTAAGTTAGAATTATCAAAGCTCCAAGTAGCTAGTTGTTCAACAATTTTGGTACTCATATCAAAATCACCAAACTCGGCAATTCCCTGTGCTGCCATGAAAAATGCTCGATATTTATAAAATCCTCCACATCCATCCTCAAAATTAACCAAAGCATCAATAAATTCCTCTTTCTGCTTTCCTTCTATCGTCCCTCGCCCCAACCACAACAAAATTACCTCTTTCCACTGCGGCTCGAAAATGCGATAACACTTGCCAGTAACAGGACGATTAATATGGTTGCGAGGTAAGAAAAAATCCCAATAGTTAACGTTTTCATCAATAGCCAAAGCTGCAAAATATTCCTCAAAACTGGAATGTAAAAACGAATAAATAGGCTCTTTGGTGCGGATATCCCTGTCAACTAAAACCAACCATCCCAATTTCTCTGCTAGATTAAACCACTCTTCCTCCATCTGCTCAATGGCAAAATCTTCCTCAATCCGAAAACTATTAGCGCTTTCCATTGCCGCTAAAGCTAATTTTGCTAAAACTTTTTTAATTTTGTTTTTCTCCGTTTTTGTTAATACCCGCTGATACTTCTTCTGGAATTCCTCTTGTTTCCATTCAAAAAAATAAGTAGTAAACTGCTCGTAAAGTGCCGCCTTCGTTTCGGGCAATTCCTGTTCGGGTACGCACCAAGATTGACACAACATCGACAACCGCAGGGGATTGCGTACCAGTTCTTTGATTCGCTCTTTTCCCGGTGATTTTAACTGTGTTGTTAAGCGTTTTCCCTGTTCTCGCCAAAAAGTTTCATGCCCACAATTGCGCCGTTTCTCATCCTGACTCGCCTCCTCAAACCACTGGCGAATAAACTCATCCACATCATCCGGTTCAAATTCCAATGTTTTATAAGTATCAAAATCCGTCAGGGTATTGCTAATCGCCGCATCCCAAACATTCAAACGACAAGTTAGCACCACCCGCGCCTTACCAACCCAGTCTGTCAGTTGTTCCCGAATTCTCGCCAACGCCTCGATAGGGGAAGTCGCCGCCATTTCATCCACCCCATCCAACAGCAACCAAACTTTACCTGTTGCGAAAAGTTGCTTGAATTCTTTTCTGATTTCTGGCGTGACATTTTCGGCTTCAAAATCGATAAATTGCAATGCTTTGGAGAGCCAATTATTGAGTAAATAATCGGCAATTGTGCTAGAACGTAAATCTGCCAATCGAATACAAATGGGAAAATCGGGGGAATTTTTCGCCAAACGTTCCGCCAATTCTCCTAACAGTGTAGTTTTCCCCGCACCCGGTTCGCCAATAATGGCAATATGCTTGCCTTTTTCAGTGTTATTTTCGGCAATAACTTTCTGGAAAAAAGCATCATCTTTATAAGTTTGGACGATTTGCAGTTCTGGTTCTTTCTGCGGTGGCGAGTCTTCCCCAGTGGGGTTTTTTCTGGGGTTTGGTGTTTTGGGACGTTCCATTAATCCCAAGGGAACGTAAATATTTAATTCATATTGTTGTGCGGTTGCTTGGCGGCGGAGGTGTTGGGTTGCTAAAACTTGGTTGCAGATTTCGCGCCAGTTTATTTCTGTTGGTGTGGTTGTTGGTGTGGGTGGGTTTAACTCGTTTGCATCTACTATTTCGTTTATGTCTAAGTTTAAGGCTTCAACAATCCAAAAAATAAACTTTTTATCTATTGGCGTTCCTTTAAGAAATCGCTTAACTGTATCAATACTAGCACCCGATCTTTTTGCTAAGTCTTCATAAGTCCAACCCTTTTTTTCTGGTTCTCCAGGCTTTTCCAGTTTAGCCATTTTTTGGCGAACTTCTACCAGTCCTTCTGGAGTTGCAGCAATGCTACGGGATTTGGGAGTTTTACTCATCGGTGATAGATGGGTAGGTTACGACTAGAATGCCAGTCTAATAATCGCTATTGACAAAAACATCATAGTGTGTATGTTTATTTAGACCTCGGCAGGGCGAAGCATTCGGATATATAAATTGTCGATTACTCAGAAAGATTGTCGCCCGAATGCTTCGCCCCTACATCATAATCGGTAGCTTAAGAAAAATGGTAGTGCAGAATGGTGCAGATCGATCTGCACTGTTCCAGCGCTGTTCTGCTCTAGAGGATACCCCAAACATCGAGTTATTTGTAGGTTATGAGTTTGGAAATACAAAAATGAGTACCCAATTATTGAAAGCTATCCTTTCTCAAAACCCAGAAATCCAGCTTTTGATTTTGTTGGCTTTTGTCAGTTATTCGCAGCATCAAAGTATTGAAGTTCAGCCAAAAACAAAATTTACAAAACAAAAGATGATTTTGGTTAGTTCGCAAGTGGGGGAATTTGGGATTGTTAATATTATAGGATGGTTCGATCCAATTTCAGGTTTATGTGTTGGTTTTTGTTTCTTTCTTTGGCATTTGGTACAAGTTTTGATTGCAGAAAGAAAGGATGATTAAAGCCCGCCAGGGATTCAAACCCCAGCGTCATAGCGAAAGTCGGTTAAAACCGACTGAAATATTAAATTCTTCAGTCCACTTTAGTGGACTTTCGCTATTAGCTGGGGACTTGAGTCCCCAGCGGGCGTCTTATTCCCCCGCCATCCACCAACCAGAATCGATGATACTTTCTCCTCGAAAAGTAAAATAGAGAAAATCGTGTCCGCCTCGCCAAAAATAAATCAAATACTGGTAATCTCCTGTGGGCTTATTTCTGCGATCGTGTTCGATCGCCGCAAACAAAAAATCACCCTTGATGGCAATTCGATCGGGATTTCCCATCCACTGAATAATCTCAGATTTGCTATATCTCCCCGTTCCCAAACAATCACCAAGCTGATTCATTACCTGCTGTTTGCGCCCATTCCATCTATCTGCATCATCACTCCAATCGCCGCCACCAAAGTGTCCTGGGATGGTTCGCAAGTTTTTATATTCTACTGATAATTCTTCAAGATTGCAAGCATTTGGATCTGAATAATTGGCGGCGGCTATCCAAGTGTTACCCACCAGGAATAATGCTAAAAGCAGGATTAATCGATTTTGATATTTTCTCATATTTAAATAACGCACTTTTTAGCTAGTAGGTATGTTGTTGCGCTTTAGCGCTGAAGCGCAACAACGTACCTATTGTTTTAGCCACCAAACCTAGCTAACAACTCCTCGCGAGAGAGTTGCAGTAACAAAACAGTAAACTCCTCTGGAGGCAATTCCAACAAACGCTCAATAATTCCCGATAATTGCTCATCCAAAACACCAAATCGCACGCGCAACAAATTTTCAATGGTAGCGCGGCGTTCCCTCATTACTCCTCGCTGCAAACCGCGTTCTTCTCCTTCCTGTATAGCTTCGTCCCGCCATTGTAAAAGTAGTGGTGATAATTCCATAGCTAACTCCCGATCTTCTCGATCTATATTTTGACTCGCTTCGATGGTCGCTTGCAAATTCGCCAATAACAAGAGAGCGTTTGAACGTAATGGATGATTGGGTGGAAGTGTACCTATTTCGTTAATCGCTTGTTTTTGCACATTTCCTTTACCCAAAAGTCTCAGCCATAGCGTTTCTGGGGTGCGCGGTAACTGGTGAATTACCACAATTGCTGTTTTCAGAATTTCTCCCAGAAAATACACTCCTGTTGGCCAGTTGTTTTCATCCGCTTCGGCTTTACATCCGTTTAAAATGGTTGCCGAAACGGTAGGCGAAAGAATCCACAATGTAGGTAAATCAGCTTCATCAAGACGAGTGTTGTTTCGCTGACTCTCACGCTGCGAATAGGCGTGGATATCAAATAGTTTACCCATACAGCCGCGAATTTGGCTGGGGGATACGGCGTTGCGGAAGGGTTCAAAGATGGATGGGATACTGGCAAATCGTCCCAGCAATCCCAGCACTTCTGCATCTCCCCTCTGTCCGGGTGGGTAAGGGGTGAACCACACATCTATTTGTCGCACTTCTCCAGGGACTTCTTTGCTGGCTTCTACCTCACCGAGAGGTTTTAACAACTCTTTTAGATAGTCCTTGGCAAATCGATCGTAAGGAAATTTTGTCATTTAATTTCAGCAATCAAACTTTCGGGCTAATCTGCTAATAGCTAAGTTTTTACTTGGTGTTTATTTAGTTTAATGTTAGCATAAATACAACCATAATCGGCATTTTAATAAGTTATTTTAATTTGCTGAAATGGCGTATATTATCTGACGAAAAAGTTCTGGTATGATGAAATTTATCGGCATTGACCTCGGTTGGACGACAGGTGCAAGCGGTTTATGTTGCCTAAGTTGGGCAGATAATCAATTGCATCTTCTTAACTTAGATCGACGAGAATCTAATGAAGATATTCTCGCTTGGATCGATACCTATGCACCATCATCAGAATCGGCAATAATCGCGGTGGATGCGCCTACCCTGATTCCCAATGCAACTGGAATGCGACTACCGGATAAGTTGACTCACAAACATTTTCATCGCTATCACGCGGCTTGTTATCCTGCTAATCTCGGTCGCCCTTTTGCCCAACGCACGGTAGAATTTGGGTTGAGTTTGGAAGCACGGGGTTTCGTTCACGCACCAATCATAGAAGCGCAAAAATTAGGCAGATTTCAAATCGAAGTATTTCCCCATCCCGCGATTGTAAATCTATTCGGTTTAGAACGCATCCTTAAATATAAAAAAGGTAAACTTTCAGAACGTCGCGCTGAATTAATCAAGCTGCGACAATATATTTTAGATTACTTACCGAATTTAGAACCATCTCTCAAATTACCCGATTTACCGGAAGTTCCTTTAACTGGTTTAGCACTGAAAAGTGTAGAAGATAAATTGGATAGTTTAATTTGCGCTTATGTAGGCGCTTATTGGTGGTATTGGGGATTAGAGAAAAATTTGGTTTTGGGCGATCGCACTACTGGATACATAGTAATTCCCGCCTCTTCCTCTTCTTCTTCTCCCTCCCCGTAGACGGAAAAAGGCTTAGGGATTGGGGTTTACCAACTTATCCAAATTGAGATAAAACACAATATTATTATCCGAACTTTGAATAACCTTTTCAATCGCTGGCGGCAAATTTCCCCGATCGTAAAGTTCGGGAACTTCACCAAAATTGTCCTCTGCTACTTGCAAAACAGTTGGAATTTCAGGCACAGGGATTGCAAAACGCTCTCCTTCCTTCAGGGTACAAACAATCAAGTATTGTCGTTCTCGATCGTCGCGACTGCTAAGAAAAAGCTGAGACGGATAGATGAGAGTAATGATTTCGTCTTTGTATTTTACTAAACTGCGATCGCGCAGTGTGCTGTTAGGCATATCGCTCTCAATCACCCCATGCGGCGTAAACTCATTGAGAACGTGCAGCACGCGGTCTATAGGAATAGCATATCGTTCGTTTCCCAGTTGAAAACAAAGCAGTTTATGGGTGGGTATTCGAGTTGGGAGATTGCGTTTACTGCGAAATCGTCTGTTCATATTTAATTGAAAAATTTTACTTTTTAATTAATTTAGCGATCGCCTCCAATAATTGACCCTCATTGTAAGGCTTAGTGAAATATTGGACAGCACCCAATTCCATCGCCAACTGACGATATTTTATACCAGAACGAGAAGTCAACATAGCAACTGGGATAGAGGCAAAGTGGGGATGAGATTTGAGACTGCTTAAAAGTTCAAATCCATCCATACGAGGCATTTCTATATCTGCAATTATCGCACTGCAATCAATACCTTGCTCCAACTTAGATAAAGCATCTTGACCGTCTTTAGCTTGTGCTACCCGGTAACGTGCGCGAGTTAGACTTTGCGAAAGTAACTGCCGGATAGTGTAAGAATCATCTACAACTAAAATTTGCGGTTGCAAACTAGAGGGAGGCGTCAGCAAATCAGTGCGTACACCCAGCGAAGATTTATTTTCAACGGAAATAGTCATGCTGCTGTGAGTGTGAAATTCTTCTAGCAGATCGTCCACATCTAAAATAGTAACTACCTGACCGTCACCGAGAATTGTGCAACCAACAATACCGCGTGGTTTAGATATAGGAGGAGGCAGCGGTTTGACAACAATTTCTTGTTGACTGAGAATGCGATCGACTGCGATCGCGACAACTCCTTCGCTAGAAGCTAAAACGATCGCAGGAATTGAGTCTTGAGGCAGCGATTCAGCAGATGATGAGAGATCGGGTATATCGTAGTGCAATAAATCTTGCAACTGCACCAGCCGAATAAACTCCTCCTCCCACCACAACATCGCTTGATTACCTGCCATTTGAATTCGATCTGGTTGAATGTGGATAATTTCTTCTATCGCATCCAACGGGATTGCGATCGTATTTTTTCCCACCATCACCAACAAAGCATCAGAGATCGAAAGCATTAGCGGTAGCTTCAAAATAAAACTGGTGCCTCTACCAGGACGGGAATCGACTTTAATCGTGCCGCGTACTTGCCGCAAATTGTTGCGAACAACATCAAGACCGACTCCTCTACCGGAAAGGTCAGTCACCTCTTTAGCAGTACTAAAACCAGGCCAAAAAAGGAATTCGTACAATTCGGCAATCGAAAGATCCGCTGCTTGTTCGGGTGCGACTAAACCTTTTTCGACAACTCGCGATCGAATACCTTCCGGGTCAATACCTCGACCATCATCCGTAACAGTAATAATAGTTTGTCCGCCTTGGTGACGCGCTTCAATTTCAATTTGACCGCTGGCCGGTTTACCCGCTGCAATCCGCGCTTCCGGCGATTCGATGCCGTGATCGAAAGCATTGCGTAACAAATGCACTAAAGGATCGCGCAAAGCATCGAGTAAAGTTTCATCTATTTTAGTATCCCTTCCCAACAGCAGCAGATTTACATCTTTGTTAAATGTGCGGCATAATTCTCGCAGAGCTCTCGGCAAACGATCGACTGCGCGACTGAATGGCACCACTCGCAATTGCATAACGCGACTGCGAAGTCGATCGGTAATGCGGCGAAGTTGGTCGGTGCTGCGTTCAAATTTTACCGCCAATTCATCTACTAAACTTGCCGACTGAGCGATCGCTTGTGTAATTTCAATTAATTCTACTGCTTTGGCGTGGAATTCTGTATATCGATCCATTTCCAAAATATCGAAGTGAGGTTTAGCAATTGGAGATTGAGAATTGCTTTTTTTTCCTATTTCCGATTTCCCATTATCCGTTCCCCATTCTCCCGCTAGACGATCGTATTCTTCTCGCAATTCGCTACCAAAATGATGCAACGAAGAAATGCTCTTGCGGATGCGTTTAGCTTCGGAACGCAATTGCGCTTCCTGGAGTTCAAAATTTGTCCGATTGATTACCAACTCTCCCACCAAATTAATCAATTCCGTCAGGCGTTCCACCTCGACTCGAATAGTCGGCTGATTTGAGGGAGAGATGGGAGATGGGAGAAGTGGGGGATGGGGGGACTGGGAGATGGGGGAAGCATTATTGCCATTTTCTCCCGCTCTCCCGCTCTCCTGTTCTACAACTCTCTCGCGCTCCTCAAGGAGTTGCAGATCGATCGCTTCTCCTTGCAACACTTTGGTGCGAATCTTCTGCAATTTTTGGGCAATTTTCCATCCAGAAGACTGCAACTGCTCTACACTCAAGTTGGGAGTATCGATCGCATCTCTCAATTGGTTGGCAATTTCAGCTAAGTAAGATAGCTGTAACATCCCCGCCACGCCTGAGATTTGGTAATAAATATTGTTGATAGTTGCTATTGTTTGAGGCAGGTTTTCCGCACTAGATTGAGAAAGTTCCGCTTCTAATTGATTAAATACAGATGGTAACTCGAATTCAAAAATCACCTTGACAGCTTCAGCGTTCACTAAACTGTTAATTGTGTAATTTGCAGTCTCTTCTTTTTGACCGTATTTAGCTTCCAGCGTTGTTTTGATTTGAGCGATCGCCAAAATATGAGGCTCTGTTGAAGATTCCGATTCTGCAATAGCAATTTCTTGATTTAATTGGTCAGGTCTAACTCCATCGGCGATAATTTTTAGACTATCTAAGCCATGTAATAAAGCAGTAATTGTAGATGATTCCAGTTCGGAAAGATCGACGCGATCGCGTAAAATTACAAAGCAATCTTCTAAACAGTGAGCCGCTTTTGATAAGCTATTAAATCCAAATATAGAAGACGAACCCTTAATTGAATGGGCACATCGGAAAAGCGTTTTAACTGTCTGCAAACGCTCCTCCGCAGAACTGCTACTTTCCATCGCCAAGAGATTTGCTTCCATAGTTTGCAGAAACTCCTGGGTTTCAGCTATAAATATACCGATTAGCTCATTAAAATCTTCAGGGTTCATATAGCTAGAGGCATACTAAAAACTAAAGAAATCTATTTTAGTCCCTTTTTTCTTGTTCTGTCGCCTTCAACAGTTTCATTTTTGAGTTGTCCAGTTCCTTTTGACTGAGGGGAAAATAGCCGACTTTTCTAATTTCTTGGTTGATATAAGTTAGGTAAAAGTTGATGAATGCTCTCACCTGCGGCTTTTTGCGAATGGTATTAACATCCGAGTACATCAAGAGCTGGCGACCCAAAAGGTATTTGCCATTCTCCACCGTTTCAGCTTTTGGTTCGACCCCTTCGATCGAAATAGCTTTCAGGGTATCAGCATTATGTTGATAATACGAATAAGGCAAAAATGTAATGGCGTATGGATTAGCCGCAACAGCTTGAATTATGTAATCATCATCGTCGGTGAATTGAGAGTTAGGCGAGTTCAGAAGCAGCTTATCTTTATCATCCAAGACTTTCTCAACAAACAAGCTGAACCTTGAAGCTGTAGAACTGGGAAGGATGCGTTGAATTTTTTCGTTAGGCCATTTGGGATTTACATCCGACCACTTCTCGGCGGTAAAAAGCGCAGCTAATTCTTTTGTGGTGGCGTTAGTCAGCAATGTATTCTTTCTGTTGATGACGACAGCCACAGCATCGCTACCGATGCGAAACTCCACAGGCGTGCGACCGTTGGCAGTGCAAGCCTTAATCTCGTCTTCTTCGATCGGACGGCTGGCATTGGCAATGTCAGATTTCTTCTCTTTACAGAAAAGATTGAAGCCAGCCCCAGTACCAATACTGTAAATATCGATCGTACCCGCATAGCCATATGCAATGAAGCGTTCGTAGATGGCTTTAGAGAGGGGAAAAACCGAAGAACTGCCAGCCACAGTCAGATTCCCCTCTACTTCCAGAGGGTCAATTTCTGGTAGCCTGACCCCACTGGAGTTCTTAGTTGTGGGGGCAGTTACGAGTTGTGCGATCGCTTCTGGCTTAGCGGTCAAAGGTTTTTCTTCAGATGGCTTGTTTTGTGACGGCTTCGCTTGCACGCCAGCATCTGTCGGCACACTCTTGGGCGCGATTGTCGCAGACGGTTTATCTGGGCTGCTACAGCCATAGCACAAGAGAGTCAAAATGATGAGAATACTATAGCTCGATCGCTGCATTACAGATTCCTCCAGGTTTTTATCGGTGACATACTTAAGTTTTTTTCCAGCTTTAGCATAGGGTTTTGTAACTTTTAACTTCTAAAATTTGCTACTGAATCTTGCAGCTTATTGACAGAAACTGAGAGTCCGTGCAGTGAATCCTGTACTTGTAGAGCTTTTTGAGCGGTAGTTGTGGAAATGCCATTCACCTGTCGCATACTGCCGGAAATCTGTTCGGCAAAAGCCACCTGTTTTTTAGCTGCACGGGTAATATTTTGAATCAAGGCATTGATTTCCCGGCTGACTTCAATAATCGCAATCAAATTAGTCTTAGCTTCCGCAGCTAGCGTCGTACCTTCTACCACTTGTTGCGTTCCTGACTCCATAGCTGTCATCACTCGACTGATTTCATCCTTAATAGTATTAACAATTTCTGATATTTCTTCTGTTGCTGAAGCAGACCTTTCTGCGAGCTTACGCACCTCCTCCGCTACTACTGCAAATCCCTGTCCGTGTTCGCCAGCTCGTGCCGCCTCAATCGTAGCGTTAAGAGCGAGTAAATTAGTTTGCGCGGCAATTTGAGAAATCGAATTGACAATTTTGCCAATTTGTTGTGAGCTTTCACCCAAACGTTTCATCATTTTCGATGTTTGGGCTATTGTTTGACGCAAGTCGTTAATTCCTTCCACAGTGCGATCGACAGCTACTCCGCCAACTTCTGCTGTTTTAGCTGCCTGTTCAGCTACTTGTTCCGCCCGTTTTGCTACATCTGAAACATCTTTAATAGAATTGAGCATCCGCTCGATTTGTTGCAGAGTTCCATCAATTTGTTCGGCTTGATGGTGAGATCGATCGGCAAGCTGAGTCGTGTCATTTATGGAAGCGCTGGTCGCAGTACGTACCTCCTTAGAAAGGTCTTGAATACCGTTTACTACTTTGCGTAAGGAACCGATTAAAAAATTAAATGAATCGGCAACAGCACCCAGGATATCATTGGTTACTTGCGCTCGTACTGTTAAGTCTCCCTTGGCGGCTCCTTTGATTTCATTGAGCAACTTCAGCACTTGTTGGGTGAGCGAATCTGCTTCCGCTTGGCGTTCTGCTGCCAATTTTTGCAATCTTTCTTCTACTTGTTTTCGTTCTGTAATATCATAGCGGATACTAATATATTTAATAATCCGATGATTGGCATCGAATATAGGTGCGATTGTAGAATCAACCCAATAAAATGAGCCATCTTTACGCTTGTTTTTGATTTCGGCTTTCCATACTTTACCTTGAGAAATGGTTATCCACATATCTGCGAAAAATGATTGGGGGTGATGCCCTGAGTTAACCAGGCGATGGTTTTGCTCTAACATTTCTTCACTGCTGTATCCAGAAATTTCACAAAACTTTTTATTGACATAAATAATAGTGCCATTTGTATCTGTTTCGCTGACAATTGCCGCTTCATTAAGAGCGTACTGACGCATCTTTAATTCATTTTGCAGTTGTTGGAGTTCATTATTGGAATGAGTTAACTCTGCCGTCCGTTCATTCACACGTTGTTCGAGTTCCGCATTCAGGGCACGAAGTTGCTCTTCAGCTCGCTGGCGCTTGAGATCGAGGGTACTTAGGGTTTTGGCAGTCCACCAAACGATCGCGCCAAAAACTGCTACGTTAAAAACTGCTTGCAGGGATATGGCAAGGTCGGTGTTGTAGTTTTTGGCGCGATATCCTGTTAAAATTAACCAACCGACGATAGGAGGAATGCCGATCGCTGCGGAAGCGAGACGCCGAGCCATCATACCCCCCGCATTCTGATTTGTGAAAACGCTCATCACCCCTTTGTCCGGACAGGCGCACAGGATACCTATGCAGAGGATCGAAAAGGTAACCGCTGTGTGCAAAGCCATTTGCGTGTAGGAATTTATCCCGTAAAGGGATGAGATGCTATAGGCATAGCCCAACAACCCTACAAAGGCTACGAAAAAACTGGCTAAGCTCAAGATTTGAGCTGCTTGATAGTTAGTGTAATTTCCCACTAAAAATAGCAGCGCACAGCCCAAGAAAACAAAATTCACAGCTGTATTGGCACCCATCCGACCGGGGGCAGAAGTCCCGACAGCCTTTGCTGAGTCTTTAAACAGAAGTTGATCGATGCCAAAGTCTCTTTGCAAAGCATACTGTAACAATGTGAGCAAGCCGATTAACAAAACGACACCCGCACACACTTGCACCCAGCGTCGCAGATTCAGAGTTGGAGAGTGGGAAATCTCCTGTTCGCTTCTGTCTCTCTGTCCCTCTGCCCTTCTCCCCTCCTCGTGGGACAAAGTGGAGTTGTTCCTCTCTTCCATCCCCTGAGATTTATGCCATATCCACAAAGCTGCACCTGCCAAGATAAAGCATAAGGCAGTATTGACTTTCATACTGACTAAAGCGGGGAAAACGCTTTTAAAAAGGGGAATGTTAAACATCCAACCCAGGATGACTGTGCAGCCGATCGCTATAACTGCAATACTGGCTTTCCTAGATAAGTTTTGCAGCCGAGCGATACGCTCATGGGTCATTCGTTCGTCTCTTCCATTGACATAATATTCCATATTAAATAAAGCTCCTCCGCTAGGCATCCTCAAAACTAAAGAACCATTTTTCCCGAACAGCGATCGATGATGACCAAGCGTTTGGATAAACTTACACCACGATTGGACTAACCCACCGATCCCGCGTTAGCGATATCGCTTCTATATCTACAATCATCAGCAGACGACCCCGATCTTCATATAATCCACGCAAGAAAGGAGCTAATTCTTCACTAACCTCTTGTGCCGATACAATGCGATCGGTATTCAGGTGTACCACTCCTTCTACAAAGGAAACCGCCAATCCCATCCGCATCGGTAATAGTCTTACATCGTTAGGATCGGGAGCTTCCACTACTAGAATACGACAGTCGGGCGAATGCCAATCAACTGTACCGGGCTGGTGCGGCGGCAATATTTTTAAGCGACCGGACAAGCCACGATCTTTTATACCGATAAAATGACCGAAATCCATTACTGCTATAATTTCACCCCGCAGGTTGGTTATTCCCAGCACAAAAGGGAGAGTGTTCGGTACGGGTGTAATGAGTTGTTGATTAAAAAAAAGTACTTCTCGAACTGAAGCCAGAGCGAGAGCAAACAAGCTTTTATCTTGACCAAAAATAATGAATTTAGTCATCGATCGTTAGCCATTGCTAAGACAGTATGTTCTTTTTTTGCTTGGATTTTGATGTAATTTATTGGCTATTACCAATCTTTTTTCCCAAAATAACCACCAAATATTAACTATTAGTTATTACCCATTAGCTTTTTAACGATGTTGATTAATTGTTGCGGGTCAAAAGGTTTAGTGATATAGGCATCTGCTCCCATATCCATGCCCCAAATTTTGTCAATTTCAGTATTTTTTTGGGAGCAAAATACCACTGGTAAGTGTTTGGTTTTTGGGTTTTCTCGCAGTTCTCGTACTACCTCAAACCCGTTCATCCGTGGCATCACGACATCTAAAACAACAAGGTCGGGAGGCGATTCCTGGATACGGGCGATCGCTTCATCTCCATCGCTAGCTCGATCGACAGAAATTCCCGCCTCTTGTAAAATTCGGCATATAATTTCTAGCTCGGTAGCTAGATCGTCCACAACTAATACTTTTGACATAGGAGATAGGAGTTAGGGGCTAGGGGCTAGGGGTTAGGGAAGAGGGAAGAGGGGAGAGGGAAGAGGGGCTAGGGGCTAGGGGTTAGGGAAGAGGGAAGAGGGGAG
>NZ_JACJPW010000155.1 GCF_014696265.1 Aerosakkonema funiforme FACHB-1375
CCGTCAATTATTACAATACATTTGTACTACTTGGGTGAGCGATCGCATTCCAGCAAGTGCCTTAACAAAAGTTAATACAGTGTCGATTACTTTTGTCCGACTACTTAATACTGTCCCTACCAACATAGCTTTTTTATTTATGCTATCATTTTAGAATAAAATTTTATTAGCATATTTTTGCCTAACTTGCTAGTTTGTCATGTTTTCTTAAAATTTTTGCCTAAGATCTATACCGAATGACATCGCATAGGTGCAAATCAGCCAGAAACGATCATCGCACGGGAAATTAAATAGGACTTAGGCAAGGAAATCGGGTTTTTCATTTTCAAATATCGAGATTCATCCACGAATCTTTCAAATTCAATCCTCAAAACCAATCCCTAACCCCTAACCCCTACCCCCTGGCCCCTCAAAAAAGGCGGCAACTACCCCTAGCTCATACGGTTCTCACGACTGCGGACTAAAACCACAGAGAGATACTCTTGTAATAGCAAAGTACACAAAAGTTCATATAGGCGTCAAACTTAGAGAAAGCGCTTATGGAACGGCTCGGTGAGGTAAACCCACTATGTTTGAATACTTTACAGACAAAGCAGTTAAAGCGGTGATGCTAGCCCAGGAAGAAGCTCGACGCCTGGGGCACAACCTCGTGGGCACCGAGCAAATCCTGCTGGGGTTGATTGGAGAAGGAAGCAGCGTTGCTGCCAAAGTGCTGTCCGACCTCGGCGTTACCCTGCCAAGCGCACGGGTAGAGGTAGAAAAGATTATCGGTCGGGGTTCTCGCTTCGTTTCAGCGCAAATTCCTTTCACCCCCAAAGTTAAGCGGGTTTTTGAGCAATCTTTTGATGAAGCTCGTCAATTAGGGCATAATTACATTGCTCCAGAACACTTGCTGCTGGGATTGATCCGCGAAGAGACGGGTGTGGCGGCAAAGGTGTTGGAAAATCTGGGCGTTGACCTGACGAATGTCCGTATGCAGCTGATGGAGAAGCTGGGAGATGTGGCAGCTGTAGCTGTTGGCGGGGGTCAGGAACGGGGATTTTCTGGCGGTGGCGGGAAGACGAAGACTTTGGATGAGTTCGCCATCAATCTCACCCAACAAGCAGCTGAAGGTAAACTCGATCCGGTGGTGGGTCGCGAGAAGGAGATAGAACGCGCTGTGCAAATTCTCGGTCGTCGCACGAAGAATAACCCGGTGTTGATTGGAGAACCGGGTGTTGGCAAAACTGCGATCGCAGAAGGTTTGGCCCAGCGCATTGCCAACAAAAGCATTCCTGACATCTTGCAAGACAAGCAAGTGTACAGTCTGGATATGGGTTTGCTGATTGCAGGTACGCGCTTCCGAGGTGAGTTTGAAGAACGCCTCAAGACAATCCTGGATGAAGTGCGTCAAGCTGGCAATATCATCCTCGTAATTGACGAAGTTCATAACCTGATTGGCACTGGCGCAATTCAAGGTAGCATGGATGCTGCTAATATGCTCAAGCCTGCTTTGGCGAGAGGCGAGTTGCAGTGCATGGGGATGACGACGTTGGATGAATACCGCAAGCACATCGAACGGGATGCTGCTTTGGAACGTCGCTTCCAACCGATTATGGTAGGCGAACCTTCTGTCGAAGAGACGATCGAGATATTATATGGTTTGCGTTCTGCTTACGAGCAACACCATAAAGTTAAAATCTCCGATGATGCTCTGGTAACGGCAGCTAAGCTTTCAGACCGCTATATTAGCGATCGATTCTTGCCGGATAAAGCAATCGACTTAATCGATGAAGCTGGTTCTCGCGTTCGTTTGAGCAATACTAATTCTTCTGCAACTAAGGAACTGAAGCAAGAATTGCGTCAGGTAACTAAAGAGAAGGAAGAAGCGGTCAAAGTTCAGGACTTTGAGAAAGCGGGAGAATGGCGCGATCGCGAATTGGAGATTGAAGGTAAACTGAAGGCGATCGCAAACAACAAACAATCCGATAACGCCATCTTACCAGTTGTCGATGAAGAAGACATCGCCCACATCGTTTCATCTTGGACTGGCGTCCCCGTCAACAAAATCGCCGCATCCGAAACCGAGTTGCTGCTGCACTTGGAAGATACCCTGCACCAGCGCCTCATCGGTCAACACGAAGCGGTGACAGCCGTTGCGCGTGCGATTCGTCGCGCCAGAGTGGGATTGAAGAATCCGAACCGTCCGATCGCCAGCTTTATTTTCTCAGGCCCTACCGGAGTTGGCAAGACCGAATTAGCAAAAGCCTTAGCTGCTTATATGTTCGGTTCCGAAGAAGCGATGATTCGCGTCGATATGTCCGAATACATGGAAGCGCACAACGTCTCCAAACTCATCGGTTCCCCTCCCGGTTTCGTCGGTTACGATGAAGGCGGTCAACTAACAGAAGCAGTGCGTCGTCGTCCCTACTCCGTGGTGCTATTCGACGAAATCGAAAAAGCTCACCCCGATGTCTTCAACGCACTATTGCAACTGTTAGACGACGGTCGCTTAACGGATGCCAAAGGTCGCACGGTGGACTTCAAGAACACCCTGATAATTATGACCTCGAACATCGGTTCTAAAGCGATCGAAAAAGGCGGCGGCGGTATCGGTTTCGAGTTATCGGAAAATATCACCGAATCAAATTACAACCGCGTTCGTTCTCTAGTGAACGACGAACTCAAGCAATATTTCCGTCCCGAATTTCTGAATCGCCTCGATGAAATTATCGTCTTCCGTCAATTGACGAAAGATGAAGTCAAAGATATTTCTGGCATCATGTTGCGCGAAGTTTCCAGTCGCTTAATCGAACAGGGAATTACCTTAAAAGCCACCGAAAAGTTCACAGAACGTTTGGTGAAAGAAGGTTACAATCCTGCTTACGGTGCGAGAGAACTGCGCCGGGTAATTATGCGACTCTTAGAAGATAGCTTAGCCGAAGCAATGCTATCCGGTCGTATCCAAAACGGAGACACCGCCATTATCGATATTGGCGATGATGGTGAAGTGCAAGTACGACAAGCTGAGCAACGAGAATTGGTGCTTCAAACAGTTGGCTAAATCTCAGAAACCGGGTTTCTTTGGGTTGCAGTCAGGAAATATCGAAAACAAACGAAAGAAACCCGGTTTCTCATCTCCACTTTGTCCCCTGGTAGCGATACCGGGGGATTTTTTATATTGAGTGAATTACCCGTGAAAATTGTTCGAGAGGTATCGCTGATTAGTAAAGGTAGCTTCGCGGAATCGCAAGAATGGACTGTTATTCAAAACGAGATTCGCACCGCTATTGAATTAATCGTTTGGCCTCCTGGCGCATCAAACTTTACAATTAATCCTACGCGACATGGGAACGGAGTTAAACCTATTAAAAATGCTTGCATGGCTGCTCTTAAGGAAAATTTCGGTTGGCAACTTGAAACGCCGATAAATTATGCTACAAGAGCGCCAGGAAGAATAGATGCTACGAAAACATTAGATAATCATTTATTTGCACTTGAATGGGAGACAGGAAATATTTCATCGAGTCATCGTGCGGTTAACAAGCTAGTTTTGGGTCTGTTACGCGGTGTAATTTTGGGTTCAGCCTTAGTGCTTCCCAGTCGGCGACTTTATCCTTATCTGACTGACAGGATTGGCAACTATGAAGAACTAGAACCTTACTTCGATATTTGGCGTGCAGTTAACCTAACAGAAGGTTTTCTGGCCATATTTGTAGTTGAGCATGATTTTACCGATCCCAACGTAGCAAGAATTACCAAAGGAACGGATGGTCGCGCTTTAATCTAATTAAAACTTAAGAGAGAGTTGCGTCCATTCCGATAATTCCGACCCTTTTAGCTCTTTTTGCTTTGATTTGACTTTTTTCTTACCCCTTGCCGATTCCCACTCTTCCACCTGTCCGTTTGCTAAGTCAGTTAGACGGCGGACTGCTGGCTGTATATCACCAATTTCTGTACCCAGCCAATATCGATGCAATTTCTCAGCCGCATAAAATGTAGTACCAGAACCTCCAAAGGGGTCAATTACAATTTGTCCTGGATTCGACGCCATAGCAATAATGCGTTCCAGCATGATAGGAGCTAATTCATTGGCTCCTCTTTTTTTATGTTGCTTATGTCGCACTGGCGGGATATCAGTCCACATTTCCTCAAGCTGAGTCCAGAAAACTTCATCGCTAATATCGTCAGCAGAAGCATTTTCCCAAACATCTTCAGGGGTATCCCAAACATCCATTAAATTAATACCTTTGGGATTTAATTTTTTGCGATGTCCGCCGTAATCTCTTATTTCACCGCCACAATGTCGGCAAAGCTGAATCGGTGTATAAACTTTATTAAAAACGGCTGGTTCTCCTTTTGTGTAGTACAGCAATCCATAGTGAGCCGGAGACATCTTCTTTCCGCGAGGAAAAGCTTTCGGCATCCTACAGGCAATCCAGTGACGAAAGACCATTCCTTGTTGATTTAGATATGCACCGTACTCAATACACCATTTTGGTAAGTTAAAAATAAATAGGCTACCACCTTCTTTTAGCACCCTAATACTTTCATTTAACCACTGTTTTGACCATGTTAGGTAATCTTCTGTTTTCATGCGATCGCTAACAGATTTGCCGTAATCCTTGCCAAGGTTAAAAGGTGGATCGGCAAATACAATATCTGCACAGGAATCAGGTAGAACACTTAAAAATTTAAGACAGTCTCCTTGGTAGAGAATGCCATACTCGCTTTGATATACTTCATGCAATCCGCGATCGGCAGCAGCCAAAGGCGATATAAGGCGAACAGGCGGCATTGAGTTATTTTTAGTTTAGTTGCACTGATTAAAATTTTAGTAATTATGTTGTTATGTGTCAATATAACGATCGCCGTCCAAAATCAGATTCAGCTAATATTTAGCAGTTTTACCCCTAGCAGAAATGCCAGAGGATTTTTTTCAATTACCTTTGCTCAAAAAAACGGCTGGTGAAATATTTAAAAACTCGCCTAGCTTTTCAAGATCGGTTACAGTTAATTCCTGCTTACCGCTCAAAACATCGGAAACATTTGACTCTGTTTGGAAAATAGGAATTAAGTCTTTCTCTTGGAGATTCCAATCTTCCATCAGAGCTTTTAGTAGATCTAAACCGGAAATACTAGGCATAGGTTCGTAAAGATCTTCGTAATCGCGGATTAAACTGCCTAAGACATTAAGATAATCTTGTTCATCTGGCGTTAGTTCAGGTCGATCGATCAGCGAATCAATTACTTTTTGGGTAGCAATATAGTCTTCCTCCGAAGCGATGGGACGTGGCGGAAAAGCTGCGAGTAGTGACATATACTCGCTAGTGCTACGAGTACCAGGGGTCGTTTTTCCAGTTGTCTGTGTCATATTCTGCATGGGTAAGGACGTGGCGAATAAAGACTTTTTTATACTTATAATCTACCAAAGCGATCAGGCGATAGTTGTTGCCACTGATGTTAAATACTGTGAATTTTCCAACTAGATCTGCTGAGGGAAAGACTTGGCGAAGGTCTGCAAAGCTTTCCCACTGAAGCTGTTTTGTCCGGTCGTACCACATTTGGAGGCTCGTTTGGGAATTAGGGTGCTTTTCCCAAAATTCTTTGAGTCTTTTGTAGGTAATAACGTGCATGATAGCCTTTTAACAAGCACATTTTAGCGATTTGTGAGCTAGATGTCAAATAGAGTTGGGGAGGGAGTGCGATCGCATCATGCAACTTTCAATGGTTTCTGAGGAAATGCCATCGGTTCTGGCAAAGCTTTTCCCTTTTCTTGAAACCATTCAATCAGAGATTCAATTACTTATTGACCGTGTTTGGCAGCTTCTTCATAAGTTTGACCGTGGGTATGAAATTGCTGCCAAGGAAATTCGGGCAAATGTACTAAATAACAATTATCTTCATCTAAACATTGAATAATCATGCTGTAGCGATGGTTCATTTTTCCTCTGCCAATGCGTTACATTATATAATATTGCAAAAATCATAAACCTCACCCCAAACTCGCCCTTTCCAAGTCACAATCAAATTACAACTACCAAGCAAGGAAAGGTACAGATGGCTGAAGTAGAAATCTACAGCGCAAGCGTTTGTCCATTCGCACATCGGACGCGGTTGACTCTGCTGGAAAAAGGGGTGGACTTCAAACTCACAGAAATTGATTTGAAAAATAAGCCGGATTGGTTTATTTCGATATCGCCTTATGGTAAAGTACCAGTTATCAAACACGGCGATAATACTGTGTGGGAATCTGCCATCATTAATGAATATCTGGATGAAGTTTTTACCGAACCGCCGTTGCTGCCAAAAGATGCGGGGGAAAGGGCTTTGGCTCGTATTTGGATTGATTTCGCTAACACGAAATTTGTTCCTGCTTTCTACAATTTACGGATAAACGAGGAACGAGAAAAGCAACAAGAATCTGCACAAACTTTACACAGTCATTTGCTATTTATGGAAAAAGAGGGGATTGCTAAATTATCCGGTAATGGCCCCTATTGGTTTGGCGAATCGCTGAGTTTGGTGGATTTATCCTTCTACCCTTGGTTTGAACGTTTTCCCATACTGGAACATTACCGTAGTTTTGCGCTGCCTTCGGAATGCGTGCGTCTTCGGCAATGGTGGGAAGCGATGAGTAACCGCGAGTCTGTGCAAGCCATTAAAAATACGCCAGACTTCTACATCGAGCAATATCTGCAATACGCGAACAATACAACCACGGGGATTACTGCCCAGGAAATGCGGCTGGCTTGAGGCTTCTTTTGGCTTTTGGGGGGGAATGGGAGGACGTAGGGGAGGGGAGCCCTAAAAAACTTTCTGTGCATTTGTGCCGCCAGCAGGGGGCAGTCTGGATGGATGACCTCTCAAAAAAAATAGCCCCGATCTTGTCGGGGCTTTCATTATAAGTTCCAGGGTAATCCACCTTAAGTTCTCATTATTTCTATATGAATTCCTCTATCTAAAGATAGAATAGGCGAAAACACGGCTGCAAGCACCGATGATGGTCGCGTGAGGCTGAGGCCCTAGTGCCGATCGGCCATCATTTCAAATTTGGGGCGGCCATTAAAAAAGCAAGCGATCGCAGCAATTCCTATGAAGTTATTTTACGTATTGATAAAAATAAATAATCAGATTACTTAAACTTATTTCTATATTGTATCTTTATTTATCCATCGAATGCGAATTTTTATAGCTATATAACAAAATGAGGATATGTAAAGAATCGAAAGTTAAATCTCACTAAGATAGAATAATCTCATCGATAGTCTTACATTGTTTGTGGTTCATACTTTGGGGTTTCCCGCAACGAACAACAAACAGCGTTACTATCCTATAGCCATTGGATTGACAGTTTTCAAAAGCAAACTCTTCATTAAAAATTTCGCTCGGTAAGCCGACAATGTTTTACGGCCATACGTTCAAAAAACTGCAAAATTTAACACCAACACCAGGATTTTGGCGTTGGATGAGAATTTTTATCGGTATTTGTTTGGGCATTCTCATGTTGGGATGGACAGCGACAGTCCAGCAACCAGTCGTCCTCACCATGTTGATGCAGGGTCAAGACATTGCTAATTGGAGGCCATTTGTCAGAGAATTTGAATCCAAAAATCCCGACATTCGTATCGACATGGTAGAAGGGCCCTTCGATACAAACTTAATCGAAGGGCTCTACACTTCGGCCTTTTTATTGGGAGAATCGCCCTACGATATCATCAACATGGATATTGTTTGGGTGCCCAAGTTTGCCGCTGCTGGATGGGTGATGGATCTCACAAATAGAATTAGCAAAGAGCAATTATCAAAATTTATTCAAGGTAATGTTGAGGGGGGACTATATCAAGGCAGATTGTATCGCATACCTCATGCTTCCGATGCAGGTGTACTTTACTATCGCAGTGATTTGTTGAAAAAAATTGGAGCTAAACCACCCGAAACATTTCAAGAAATGATCGAAATTTCCCAACGTTTAAAGAAAGAGGAAAAAATACCTTGGGGTTATCTATGGCAAGGCAAGCAATACGAAGGTGTATCGGCAATGTTTGTCGAGGTACTGGAAGGTTTTGGCGGTTTTTGGGTTAATTCGGAAACTTTGGAAGTGGGACTCGATCGACCGCAGGCAATCCAAGCAGTTGAGTTTCTTCGCAACACAATTACTAACAGTATTTCTCCCCCTGGCGTCACTACTTACGGGGAAGAAGAAACGCGCCTGCTATTTCAAAATGGCAGTGCGGTTTTCTTACGCAACTGGCCTTATGTTTGGAGATTGGTGAATCAGGAAGGATCGAAAGTCCGGGGTAAGATTGCCATCAAACCGATGATTCACGCAGCTGGTTATCGGGGTGGTTCCTGCTTGGGTGGATGGGGTTGGGGAATATCTAAAACATCAAAACATCCAGAGGAAGCATGGCGATTGATTCAGTACCTTACCAGCGAAGCAATCCAAAAAAGATTGATTCTGAATACTGGGTTAGTTCCCAGTTACAAATCTTTGTTTACAGATCCGCAAGTTGTTGCCAAATATCCTCATTATCCGCAACTGCTATCTGTTGTGCAACAACCCGCATTACGTCCGCCTTTGGCTCAGTATGCCCAAGCTTCCGATATTTTGCAACGTTATTTGAGTGCGGCTTTTACGGGACGCATGAGTGCAGAACAAGCAATGCAAGCAGCATCTGGCGAAACGCGCAATCTGCTAGGACAAATTAAAAAAATCCAAAATTCACAGCTGCAAACAGAAACAAAAAGTTAAATATTCAGTCATGATTCATCAGTCATCGTCAGATCATATCCGTTAGCATCGTTTCCATAAAAAATCGCTTTCTTATCTGCGTTAATCTGCGTTAATCTGCCTAATCTGCGGTAAAAATTTAACCCCCGACTCCCACAGATAACATGAGAGCATCACTCCTATACTACCGATGCCACCGGACATGATATCATTTGTAATTTAGCGATTACCAATTACGAATCAGCATGAAATCAGACCCTATACAGCAACGAGAACAAACAACTGGATGGATATTGGTATTACCAGCATTAATCCTATTATCGCTAGTATTTGCTTACCCGATTTTGAGGGCTTTTTGGTTGAGTTTATATACCCAAAACCTTGGCTCTCAGCTACAACGAATTTTTTCCGGTTTGAGCAATTATCAGCGGATGTTAGGTGATGGGCGCTTCTGGCAGAGTATGTGGAACACGACGGTGTTTACCGCTGGTTCTGTGCTGCTAGAATTAATTCTGGGAATTGCGATCGCACTGGTACTAAATCAAGCTTTTAAAGGACGCGGTATCGTGCGGACAATTACCCTAATGCCTTGGGCTTTGCCAACTGCTTTGATGGGCGTTGCTTGGGCGTGGATTTTTAACGATCGCTACGGCATCATCAACGATATTTTGCGACGTTTGGGCATAATTGAAACTGGGATTACCTGGTTGGGAGATCCTGTGCTGGCAATGGTGGCAGTAATTGCAGCCGATGTGTGGAAAACAACGCCTTTTATCGCGCTTTTATTGCTAGCAGGATTGCAATCAATTCCCAATGACCTCTACGAAGCTCACGCCCTGGATGGCGCTACTGCTTGGCAAAGTTTTCGGAGAATTACGCTACCTCTTTTGATGCCTCAAATTGTGATTGCTTTGTTGTTTAGATTTGCCCAAGCTTTTGCCATATTTGATTTAATTCAGGTGATGACTGGCGGTGGCCCTGCGGGGGCGACAGAAACAGTTTCTGTTTATATCTACAGTACGGTGATGCGTTACCTGGATTTTGGCTATGGGGCAGCGCTGGTTGTGGTGACGTTTTTGTTGTTATTAACTGCTGTCGCGATCGCCAGTTTCTTGTTGTCCAAAGCACGCTCTAACATTGCAGGAGTATCTTAAATTATGGCTATTGCACAAGAGCGATCGACATCTGCTTCAACTTTCAATTGGCGACAAATTATTTTGCCAGTTGCGATCTTCGCAGTTGTGGCTTTTTTCCTGGGGCCGATTATCTGGCAAGTATTAACTTCCATCAAATTGAATAGAGATATCTCTGCGGTTCCTGTTGTCTACATTCCCACACAAATCACGCTGGAACATTACCTATCTCTATTCCTGCGCCGTCCGTTTGCCCTTTACATTTTTAATAGCGCTTTTGTTTCCATTACTACGACGCTGCTGTGTTTGGCATTAGGCGCACCCGCAGCTTATGCCTTGGCGCGGATGCGATTTATGGGAAGAAAAATTATCCTCGCCAGTATCTTGATTGTGACTTTATTTCCGGCAGTGCTGCTATTTCTGGGATTGTTAGAAGTTGTGAAAGCTACCCACTTGGGTAATAACTATCTGGCACTCATAATTCCTTATACCGCGATCAATTTGCCTCTGACAATTTTGGTGATGCGGAGTTTCTTCCAACAACTGCCCAAAGATTTAGAAGATGCTGCTAGGGTAGATGGTTACAATACATTGCAAATGCTTTGGCATATTCTGCTGCCGATGACTGTTCCAGCACTGGTGACGACGGGAATCCTCACCTTTATTTCTGCTTGGAATGAGTTCATTTTTGCGCTTACTTTTATGACTCGCGAATCGATGAAAACGATTCCGGTGGCAACTGCACAGTTAAGCGGTGCTTCGGTGTTTGAAATTCCTTACGGGCCGATCGCAGCTGCTACTGTGCTGGGAACGTTACCTCTCGTTTTATTGGTTTTGTTCTTCCAGCGCAAGATTGTGCAAGGTTTAACTGCTGGTGCGGTCAAAGGATAGGGAAAAGTCAAAAGTCAAAAGTCAAAAGTCAAAAAAAAGAAGGAGCTAGCGGGTGGTTAAAAAAGTTTATTAAGCCAAACATTCAAATTCTTGATTGCCAGTGGATTTCTCCGCTGAAGTTAGCGTAAATTCATCATTCATAAAATCATGGCAAAACTCGAAATCAGAAATTTAAATAAGACTTATACTCCCAAAGTTATCCCGGTTAAAGATGTTAGTTTAACCGTAGAAGATGATGAGTTTCTCACGTTACTTGGGCCTTCCGGTTGCGGTAAATCTACTATACTGCGACTGATTGCGGGTTTGGAAGCACCTACTCGCGGTCGGATAACGATCGGCAATCGGGATGTGACAAACTTGCCACCGGGCGATCGCAACATCGCGATGGTGTTTCAAAGTTACGCGCTATATCCTCATATGACGGTGTACGACAATATCGCTTCGGGGTTGAAACTGAAGAAAACACCAACGGAAGAAATTAAAGGGCGAGTAGCAGAAGCAGCGCGATCGCTAGGTTTAGAAGAGTTAATGAACCGCAAACCCGGTCAAATGTCTGGCGGACAAAGACAGCGGGTTGCCCTCGCACGCGCCTTAGTTCGGAATCCGGATGTATTCTTATTAGATGAACCGTTGAGTAATCTGGATGCGCTATTGCGAGAAAAAGTTAGGGCGGAAATTAAACAACTATTTGCAGAACAAAGAGTCCCAGTTGTTTATGTCACTCACGACCAAACAGAAGCGATGACTCTCTCTACAAAAGTTGCTGTACTCAACAAAGGTTTGGTTCAACAACTTGACGCGCCCAGTCGCATTTATAACAATCCTGCCAATTTATTTGTCGCTGGGTTTGTTGGCAGTCCGCAAATGAATTTATTGACGCTGAATTGCCAAGGACGTTACGCGATGCTGGGTGATTTTAGAGTGCATCTCCCAGATATTCCCACTTCTCCATCTCAGATTGTGTTCGGCATTCGTCCGGAAAATGTTCGCGTTGCCGCAGCAGAATATCCACACACAATTAAGGGGCGAGTTATCTTGACAGAAAATTTGGGAATGAATTATTTAATTAGCGTGCGGGTGCGCGGATCGCAGGCAGATTCAATTATTTTGCGTGCTTTGTTACCGACAGACCAAAGTTGGAATGAGGAAGAGATTACGTTGGCACTACCTCCCCAATTTATTCACTGGTTTGATGTTCAAACGGGGGATGATATTGTGAGCAGACAAAAGCTTGCTGTTGGGGGTTAGTAAGGTTTATTGAATTTGCGATCGAGTCGCCCGGTTTGTGGTGGGCAATGCCCACTCTACAAATGACCGACTCTGAGGGAAAGTGGCCAGGAAATGAGCTTGGTTGCTTGTGAATTACCCCAGGCGTTTGTGAGCCGATCGCACATTTTTGCAATCGAATCGATACCGTGTTGACCTATAAATCGCTGGGTGGCAGACCAAGTTTGCAAATACCCGATAACTTGTGCGACATTCCACTCGATCGTCATCGCGAAAGAGGGTGGTGTTAATTCGACAAACGGAAAAGGAATAGTTTGATATTTTTGCTCTACTAACTGTCTTTCGGCAGGCCAAAAAGGTTCAACTGCTTGATAGTATTGTGCTAGGGCTTGATTTAGTTGTTCGTCGGCAGAAGGAATAGTAAAAAAACCGTAACACCAAACCGCAATTACCCCGTTCGGTTTGAGAACGCGGCGCACTTCTTGATAGAATAGATCGAAGTTAAACCAATGCAGAGCTTGAGCGACAGTAATTAAATCGATCGCACTATTAGGTATTTCGGTGCGTTCGGCGGTTGTGACCCAATAACGAATGCGATCGTGCCCAAAAGCTTCAGCAATTTGCTTTTCACTGGCATCAGTCCCATAAACCTGCTGAAAGTAGGCAGTTAGACTCAAAGCAACTTGACCGTTACCCGTACCGCAATCCCAAGCAAGTTCGCGTTCTGGTGTGATGGCAGCTAAGTACTCAAACAGCGCCTCTGGATAGCGGGGTCGATATTTGGCGTATTCGCTTGCGTGCGAAGAGAAATGATCTGAAAAGTTCATGCGCGATCGTTTAGGCTTTTATTATAAAGAATATTAAATCATTCCTAATAAGATAAAACAAATGAGTGAAATAAAAAAAGTAGCTGTTGTTACAGGTGCCAATCGCGGATTGGGTTGGGAAACTTGTCGCCAACTGGCAAAACAAGGAATCCAAGTTATTCTCACCAGTCGCGATGAAGAAAAAGGTAACGCTGCGGCTGAAAAATTGCAAGCTGAAGGATTAGAAGTCAAATTTTACCCGCTTGATGTCACCAGTGCGGACAGTATTGAGCATCTTGCCCAGTTTGTGAGAAATGAATTTGGTAAATTAGATATCTTGGTGAACAACGCCGGAATATTACCAGATCCTGTCGAATATCCAGCAGCGAGTGTGTTCAACGCTAAGATTAGTACTTTGCAGCAAACAATGGAGACGAATGTATACGGGCCATTGTTACTTTGTCAGGCATTGATTCCGCTGATGAAACAGCATAATTATGGGCGGGTAGTAAATGTATCTTCTGGCGTAGCACAAGTGTCTGGAATGGATCGAATGAGCGGCACATATCCAGCATATCGGATTTCCAAAACTGCTTTAAATGTATTAACGCGGATGCTTGCCTACGAGTTGAAAGACACGAATATTTTAGTAAATTCAGTTTGTCCTGGCTGGGTTAAAACCGATATGGGCGGCCCAAATGCGACAAGGACGATCGAGCAAGGGGCCGATACAATTGTCTGGTTGGCTACTTTGCCCGACGATGGGCCAACAAACGGATTTTTCCGCGATCGCCAACCCCTGGATTGGTAAACTTTCGCGTGCAGGGAAAGGTATTTTTTGATTAACATCCAGATAGAACAGTAAAAACCGACGAAAGCCTAAAATTATTAAATCGGGTTTGCGTCGGCATAGTAAACCGATACCTAAGTTAAATTTATGAACTTTTGTAGCGATAACGTAACGGGAGTCGCACCGGAAATTATGGCAGCAATAATTGCAGCCAATGAAGGTGCAGTTATGCCCTACGGTAACGATGAATTAACCAAGCGATTGTCAGCCAAATTTGCGGAATTATTCGAGACTGAAGTTACGGTTTTTCCAGTTGCAACCGGTTCGGCTGCCAATGCGATCGCTTTATCAGTTATCACACCACCTTTTGGTGCCATTTACTGCCATACCGAATCTCATATTAATCTTGATGAGTGCGGTGCGCCAGAATTTTATACGAACGGTGCAAAATTGATCGCGCTGACCGGTTCTCACGGCAAAATTTCTGCCGATGACTTGACAAAAGCACTCAAAAAAGCAGGCGCAGGCGTCGTTCATCACGTACAGCCAGCCGCAGTCAGTATCACCCAGTCAACCGAAGCGGGAACAGTTTATCAACCTGATGAAATTCAGCAAATTGCTGAGGTTACTCACTCACACAATCTCAGCTTACATATGGATGGTGCTAGGTTTGCCAATGCCGTAGTTAGTTTGAATTGTACACCCGCAGAAATTACCTGGCGTGCTGGTGTTGATGTGCTGTCATTTGGTGCTACTAAAAATGGCGCTATGGCAGCTGAAGCCGTGGTGTTTTTCAAGCGCGAATTAGCGGAAATGTTCGGCTATCGTCGCAAACGCGGTGGGCATTTGTTCTCGAAGATGCGATTTTTGTCGGCACAGCTTGAAGCGTACATTACAGATAATTTGTGGCTGAAAAACGCTACTCGCGCTAATGAGATGGCGGCAAGACTTGCAGCAGGACTTACCTCTTTACCGGGAGTAAAACTTTGTCATCCAGTGTCAGCAAATGAAATTTTTATTCAGCTGCCAGAAACAGTTATCCAAGGACTTTTAGCGGCAGGCTTTCTGTTCTATCTTTGGGAGGGTGAAGATGCGACAACTTTGCGTTTGGTGACGGCATTTAATACTAAGGAAGAGGATGTCAATGCTTTTATCAAAACGGCGGCGTCCTACTCTGCCGTTGATTCTAATATGGCAATAGGCGAACTTACTGGAGTTTGAAAAAAAGGAATTTGCAATGAAGCTGTTTCGTATACCGATCGCTTTAATTCTCACTTTGCTTGCCTTCATTTGCTTTGCCCCCAAAGCAGAGGCATTTTGCGGTTTTTATGTTGCCAAAGCAGATACTAAACTGTACAACCAAGCTTCGCAGGTAATTATCGCCCGCGATGCAAGTCGCACTATATTAACGATGGCGAATGATTATCAAGGCGATGTGAAAGATTTTGCCTTGGTTGTGCCCGTTCCTGTGGTTTTGCAACAAGAACAGGTGCGGGTAGGTGACCCCAAAATTATGGAAAGGTTGGATGCTTTTAGTGCGCCGAGATTGGTGGAATATTTCGATCCCAATCCTTGTGCAATTCCTCCCTTTGCGCCTAGTTCTGAAGCAGCACCAATGGGAGATATTCGGCGATTAGAATCAAATCAAAGTAGACGCGATCGCGCTTTAGGGGTCACGGTAGAATCGCGCTTCAGTGTGGGAGAATACGACATTTTAATTCTCAGCGCCAGAGAATCAAACGGATTGCAAATTTGGTTGCAACGCAACGGTTATAAAATCCCAGCCGGTGCGAGTCAATTACTGCAACCTTACATTCGCCAAAACATGAAATTCTTTGTGGCAAAAGTCAACTTAGCAGCCTTTCAAAAATCCGGTTATCAATACTTAAGACCGTTGCAAATTGCCTACGAATCTAGCAAATTTATGTTACCGATTCGTTTGGGTATGGTCAACGCCAACACTGCTCAAGATTTAATTGTTTATATCTTATCGCCAAAAGGTCAAGCTGAAATTACCAATTACCGGACTGTCAAAGTGCCATCTGACACAGAAATACCAGTCTTTGTCAAGAATCAATTTGGCGATTTCTACAAAGCGATGTTTGCCACAGCATATACTCAAGAAGGCAAAAAAGTCGCTTTTCTCGAATACGCTTGGGACATGAGTAACTGCGATCCTTGTTCCGCCGAACCACTTAATCCAGAAGAATTGCGTAAGGCGGGAGTTTTTTGGTTAAATACTAACCAAGCAAGCAATGTTTTTATCACCCGAATTCATGTGCGGTATACTCGCGATAAGTTTCCGGAAGATTTGATGTTTCAAGAAACGTCAAATCGCCAAAATTTCCAGGGCAGATATATTCTGCGTCATGCTTTTGAAGGAGAGACAAACTGTCCGGCGGGACAACAATATAAAAGAGCTTTGGC
>NZ_JACJPW010000156.1 GCF_014696265.1 Aerosakkonema funiforme FACHB-1375
GAGGAGCTGGCGGTTCGGCGGGAGGAGCTGGTGGTTCGGCGGGAGGAGCTGGGGGTGCATTTCCCACCAAGCTAGGCTCGTTCAGAGCTGTGCCGTACTGGAAGCGAACGTTGCCAATCTTGCTTACATCAAAGTCACCAGGGAGACCTGCTAAAACGAATTGGGCAGAACCTTTCACAAAAGTTCCATCTGTGATAGCTTTATTCGCATCGTCGTAAGACGCATTGCTGACGATACCATAATCCATTTGCGATCCGCCACCACCTTGGAAGATACCCAAGCCAGCAGTACCTATACCGTAGTCTTGACTTACGGCAGTGATGCTACCATTGGGCAATTTCCATTCATTCAAAGACCCTGCAAGATTGACATTAGTTTGACCGTTGCTTAGGACTGGGGCTGTAGCTGAGAACAAGGATAAGCCAGACAACGGAGTGCCATTGTAGTCCCAGAAAAGTGCGGTCAGCACATCAGAAGGTACTGAGGCACCTGGCCCCGTGTTAGTCAGGGTAATTGTCAGTTTTCCTGGATTTAGGGCGTCATCAAAAACAGCTGATGCTCCCAGAGCATCAAACGCTCCGCGTGTTGCGTATGTATTGGTTCCTGTCCCTGTAAATGTAAGCGATGCTGCGTCTGCTCTAGAGATTTGTCCTGCTGCAATTAGAACTAATGTAGATACACCAAATGTGAAATGCTTTAGTGTTGAGTTTGTATATCGGAACATCTTACTTCTCCCCTTTATTTTGATATGTTTGGACGATGACAAGCCTGGAGTAAGGATTCAACAAAATTTTGCCGGAGCCCAGAGCCTTAAGCTATTTATGACTGTCAGCTTGTCTTATTTTTCACAGAGGGAGGAACCCCTCGATTAAGTGTATAGAATTTTAGAGGCTGGTTTTTTTTAGAAGTCTCTTGATACTTTTTCTACCACCAGTTTTAGTCTATACCTCGGTTTTAGTAGCTGTCCAGATCGAAATGCCAAGCTTATCGATCTCTTCATCTAACGGACAGATTGATAAAGCTTATGTGTAATCGAATTCATGATTTCTATAGTATTTAGTCTTCAAGAGAATATATCTGTGTATTAGGTTGATTCGGAAAATTTGAATTTTTACGTTATTCTACTGTGGTTAATTAATATGGAAGGATTATAATTGGTGCTTAGTAAGTATTATTATTAAATAAAGCATACAATAAATATTGTATTACTACTGACAAACTGGAGATAAAAATAGTTAAAAAAGCTTTATTTGAGTATTTACTCTAAAAAAACTCCGTGGACAATGAGTTAGAGGATTTTATGGGGCAGGGTGTTACAATCTCAGGAGCCATTTAGCTGTCATAAACACGGATCGAACTCCGAATATGGGCAGCTTGATGCTATGAAATGTACGTATTTAGCGCAAGGAAACCCCGGTAGGGAATAAGGTGGGCTAGTTTCCCAGAAGGATTGCTACTGAATATATAGCAGTCGTCAAGGCGCTTAAGTAATTCTTAATTCCACCAAACCGTTGATTCTAGACCGTTCTTACCCAACGCCCGACGCCATAGCCCCGACGCCATAGCTATATATGCTGTATCGGCGAAGCATACGAGGAGTAATACAATCGCTTCCGACCAAAATTTTTTTATCCGTAGGGAATAGGCTTGCTGTATGGGATGCTTCACCTTGCTTCAGAGAAGCTAAACCGATCGGCGCTGCGGGAGGGAAGGCGGATGCACTTGCCGGATAAAAAAAACCGATCGAACGCTTTAACGACTCGATCGGAGCTCCTGGATAACAGCATCGGAAATCATAAATTATTAAATACTGGTGTCAAGCGTGGCAAACCAGAGAAATGTTGCCTATCTCCCCAATAAGATGGGCAACAAAAGCACCCTTTTACTTAATCCCAATTAACTTTGTTTGACAGCGATCTCGTTTATGTCTGAGGTACAGCTTTGTTACGTTTACGTAGTGCAAGGCCGCTGAGGGCAACTAAACCTAAAGCTGCTGTTGTGGTAGGCTCAGGTATCTTTCTGGGGCCATAATTGATATCGCCACGACCCGTGCCGCTAGCACCATTCAAGCCTTTACCGCTAATGCTTTGGTAGCGTACACCAAAGTTTGCGAGTGCAATCTTGTCGATATTACCGTTAACAGCTAAGGTTGCAGTAAACGTACCGGTCTGGGCTTGAGAAGTTGCGGAGTTATTGTCAACGCCACCGTTGCTGCCTCCCTGACAGGTGTTCCCATCCGTGAAGCATACGTCAATAGCACCAAACTGATTGGGGAATGAGCCGCTGTTGTCCTTAGCGAATAGCCCTGTAGAGCGCGTGTTACCGCTACCGCCATCGTTTCCGACTCCGACCAAAGCTAGTTTATCGGAGTACATCGCCTCGTAAACGTTAAAACCCAAAGCTGAAGTTCTGGAAGTGATACCGTCGCTGGAGTTATTGGTTAAGCTGATGTCAAATTTAGCTTCTGTTTTGGTGGCGGTGCCGGTGCCGACGGTAGTAAACCCTTTAAATGTAAAGGTTGCTTGAGAGCTGAGTCCGATGACGTTTTGCGTAGCAACGTTACCGTCAAAGTCAACTATAAAAGACTGATTGATGTCATTCAAGCCAAATTCAACCCAATCGCTGTTGACACTAAAAGCTGAAGCGGAAGGGGCTATAGCCAGGGAAGCGATTTCTGCTGCTGCCACGGCAGAGAACGCGATTGCTAGTTTGGGAAGGTGCTTAAACATCTTGTTGTACCGAAATAGTTTGAACTTGGGGATAGCTTTAGGATGTAATGAATCTAATTTTCAGGAGATGTGACTTGTCACGATAGATTTGTGTTCTTAGTCACAGGGGGATTAACCCTTCGCTCAACTGCTTGGAACTGATGCTTTGCGCTTCTTGTTCGCCAGCGCAGTTCTGACCGAACCTTTATGAGTTCTACTCTATACAAAGCTTCAAAGCTATGTCCAGTCAAAGGCTCCAGCTTCTTCATATCTTCATATAATTTGTCTGCTTGATTAAGCTTCTGTGTGGGCCTAACGTTTTTGCACAACCTTTTTTAAAAAGTTATTCTAACTTATGGGTAGGTTTTTATACGTAATGAAAGTGTAACCACAAACTATTTATTACGTATTATTACCATTTAAAAGTTCAACTATGTTAAGCTAGCTATGGGTTAAGCTATGATTTTTGAATTTCTTGTTAAATAAAATTAAGTATAAATACTTAATTTTACTATTTTGCGCCAGAAGATTATCTATCATTCTTTTTCCCGTCTGCCTATCTGTGGCCTCATACTTTGACAGAGAAAGGTATCAAATCAAAGGTTTGGCGGAATTGAGAACCTGCTAACCCAGGAAAGCGATCGCAGTAACTCCCCAATCTCCCTACCTGCTCGCATTAACACAAAACTATACAAATCTGGATCTATCTATAGACTTATTTTTATGGTATATATTTGGATATTCCCGCTTTATATCAAAAAACTTTGACCGAGCTAAGAACCGCGCTATGGTTGCGATCGCTTATTGATTTTCCATAACTGGGAAATCGAGCTTTCGAGGATTTGCTTTGACTTGTGCTTTATTTTGAACGCCCTGTACCTTAAAGGCTTTCTAAAACTAAAAGTTTTTGTGATTAATTTTAAGTTTGCATCGTAGGACTGGCACGAGCGCTTATTTGATGTATTATTCCCGATCTTAATGATAAATTAGTAATAACTACTGCTGCTCACATTGAATTTAAACGATACTTTTTTAAAATTATCAAGCTCGAATTTACTCAATTTAAGTTTTGGCATAAAGGGAGTTTTCAAGATAACGTAATCAAATCTAGTATGTTGGGGAAACATTCTTAAGTTTAATTTCTTCAGGCTCATCCATATATAGTAAGCTATAGCTTTAAGAAAAACGAAAAATTATGGCCTAGAAGCTAGAAAAATCAAAAAACCTTAAAATAAGGGTATTTAACGCGGATTAAAACCAAACTCTCAGATCGATCGCAAGATGCTAGCCGCTCTTTTATTCAAATCAGAAAATTTTTGTCTGCGGTCAGTCAATCTGAGAGAGGCTTAATCTATGTCTACTTCTACGGCTGAGTTTGGTTTAAAAGCAAACGGTATTGTACTTTATGGGAAAAGCGATAATTTTTAACTTTTTCTTAACTTTACAAAGAGATTGCTCTCAAAGATTCCTGATTTTGGTAAAAGCCAGTACAAAAAGAGCAAAAGGGGTAGAGAAAAGTTGGATCGGGCAAAATTTACAACTAAATTAACAATAGAGGTCAAAATTTACAACTAAATTAACAATAGATTACATCCGTTAAAACGTGCAACGGATCGCTACCTAGATGTTACAGTTCGGTTATATTCAAACGGTCGTTTAATTCGTTACAGCAGCCATAATCCCCTTTACGAAAAGCTTCTGTTGTGCCACAATCGAATGGCACTAAGTTAAGAGGATTTTCTTGGGATTGGGCACAAAGAATAAATAGTAGTAAAATAGACAACCGGATCGGAATTGCTATCCCTTATGCCTCGACAAGGGGTGATTTTTCTGCTTATCTTAGTGCTACTGATGGCAAATCGATCGGACAGCTAAGATCGGGCTTGATGTAAAGAAAATATTACAGATAGCAACAAAAAGACAACAATCTTAATTTCTAACTGTGGTTAGGAGGTAGGTAAATTATGACTTCACAAGCACTGAAGGACGCTTATATTATTGGCTCGCAGAACTTTCAAAATTGGAGTCCTGGGTACGATACATCAGGTTATTTAAAAGTTTTACCGCATCCAGATCAAAAAGTTGTCTATAAAGATCCTTTTAAAGATTGGCAGGAAGGTCGTGCGGGCAACTATTATTCCAGTTGGGGGCCACAAAAGGAATTGAATATCACCCTACGACTGGAAGATCTGGCCCAGGTTAAAATCGATGGATTTGGAACTGTTAAATCGGGAGATGGGATAATTCCCTGGCTGAACAACGAGAAAACGCCCTACGATCGTTTTAGAGGCTATAACGGGACAATACCCGGCCCGATGATCATTACGGAGCCAGGGGACACAATTAACATCAGACTGGAAAATTACTTAGAAGATTCAGCACTGGGAAAGCCGGTGACAACGAACTTACATACCCACGGACTGCACGTTTCGCCTGTTGGGTATGGAGATAACGTTCTGATACCAGTGAACCCAGGAGAAAGTTGGCCTGTCAGTATCAAGATTCCCGACAACCATTTTATCGGATTGGATTGGTATCACCCGCACCTGCACGGCAATACAAACGAAAAAGTTGCCTCCGGATTAGGCGGTAATTTGCTAATTGCACCTCCGCATGACCTGCCAGATCTAGCGAAATGGGACCCTACAGAGAGACCCATGTACTTTATGGCGCTTCAGACTTATGGAATCCAGCAAGTCGATCGCGTAGGTAGCGCCAACGATCCTTTAAACCAAGACCCTACAAAGGTAGTTCCTGCGGGTACGCCACTAGAAGTTTTAGGAAACGAAAACGGCGAAAATATTTACGAGCGATCGGATGCCTCTTTCATGGGTTACAATGCCAAACCTGCGGAAGGGAATTACGATCCCAAACAGCCGACAGGGGGAGCGCCTCCCTTATTTCCATATGGCGGCGGGCCGTTAGGAGAACCTGTCGAGAATATAATTCACACAGTTAACGGTCAATACAACCCCAGCCTGGATATTCAGACTGGTGCATGGAATCTGTTTACTTTTGCCAACATGGACAGCAATGCTTTCCACGTTATTCAATTAGTCAGAGATGACGGGCAAAATCTGATTCCTCAGCCAATGATATTGGTGGCTATTGATGGGGATTCTTCTGGAGTAGTAGCTGATAACAGAAGAGAATTAACAGAGCTGCCAATCTTAAGTTCTGGCCAAAGATTATCTATACAAACCTGGTTCGAGCAACCGGGAAAGTATTACTTCTTGTCAAATGCCACAAAAGAAATAATGGGGGATAATGCCCCATCACTTACTAAAGATAAGGGTTTCCAAGACGGTCACTTAATTTGGGGCTCGCAAGTTTTGGCAACCGTTGAAGTGGCCGGTAATCCCACGCCCAGGGGTGCTTTTCCGGAAATATATGACACTTTAGAAGAGCAAGCGCAGGAAATTGACGAACGGGTTGCAGCAGCGCGAAATGGTGAGTTCGATCGCCCCCGTACATTTACCTGGTCAGCTAACGCCGGTGGGGCGCTCGACTATTTAATCTCACAAGGTAATATACCACCTGTTCTCAAGGATACGGAAGTAGAGACATTCGAGGGAACTTATGGCATAAACGGGGAGTTTTTTGCCACCACATTTGCCGATAGCCAGGTTCCGCTCGCCATGCCAATGGTAGACTCAACGGAAGTATGGACGATCGAAAATATATCTGGCTTAAGCGATTCGTATCTTAAAGAGAAAGGTTTAGACCTTCCATTACGGGAATGGCATCCCTTCCACATTCACCAAAATGACTTTACAGTTCTCGAAATCAACGGTATCCCTGTCAGTGAAATCAAGAATGCTTACCTCGATGGCGTCTTGAGCGATACAGTTCTCATACCTCCCACCTACGATCCCAACAGTCCACCCACTCCAGAAAACCCCTACGGTACACCAGCATTTAATGGCGAGACATCCGAAGTCAAAATACTGATGAAGTTCGAGGACTTCCCCGGCACTTACGTAAATCACTGTCACATCCTCTTCCATGAAGATGCGGGGATGATGGCACCTGTGCGGGTAGTTCTGAATACCAAAGACACCTGGTTAGGTTTAGCAGCTGACGGTAACTCTACTGGACAAGTAAAGCTGCATCGGGCAAACGATCCGCTTCAAAGTATTGATTTGATGCCCTACGGGGACACTTTCAAAGGAGGAGTTGAACTCGCCATTGGCGATGTCCATTTCAAACAAGAAACTGGCAATCAAAACGTCACAGATAACGTCACAGATGTCATCACCGTACAGTCTAGTTTAGTTGGCGGTGAGACTAAGTTTACCGTGAAAGTATTTGATGGCAAAAAGCTGATCGAACAGCAAGAGAAAGGCATTCAGAAATTTAACGGTGATGATTCAGAACTACTTCTCGGTAAGTTAACTCCTTTCCAAAACGGGGCTATTGGGGCTAATACAAAGACATCCATCGCAACAGGCGATATCGATGGCGACGGTCACGCCGATATCATCGTGGGCGCTGCTGGGGATGGCAATCCGGTAATCGAAATTTACAGCGGTCTGGATTACCATCTGATGAATCGGATTAACCCATTTAGCTCCGAAACAAAGTTCGGTGGCACAATCAACCTAGCAGTTGGCGATGTCGATGGAAATAACTTTGACGACATTATTGTTAGCCAAGGTAAGGGCGGACGAGGGTTAGTAGAAATTTACAGCGGTCTGGCCATCAATAAAATGGGTAGCCTAGATGGCCAACAAACCGCAGCAGCAACAAAACTTCTCACCGAAACTTTCCAGCCTTACGGCGATTACAATGGTGATATTAAGGTGACATCCGGCTACGTACTCCAGCGACCAGATGCTCCGAATGGAGAGAACGTACAAACCTATCATGCCAATATCACCACAATGGCGGTGGGTGGCGTACCTCACGGTCACGAGGCAATCAAAATATTTACTCTGGTTGGAGGCGAAGGTCACGGCGAAGAGAGTGGCGGAATGCAAGCTGCACAAGGTCATCAGAGTGCCGAGGGAGGCGAAACTCAGGCCGCAGAAGGTGAGGAAATGGGTGTACCGGCAGTCCTGCGTATGGACACAGAGTTTACCCCTGATGGCAATATTCAAGAAATCTCTGGCACGTTTGCCGATATTGCTGGGTTATCTAAGGGCGAACCGATGATATTTGCTCTGGGCGCTTCCGGTCAGCCTGAATTAATTCGCCTCCAGGAAAAGAATATCGCTCAATCCCTGAATAGCTCATCCAATTTCCGTCTGGAAACTACTGGCGATGACGTAATTTATGGGGATACCGGTTTTAACAACCTAAAGGGCGATCGAGGTAACGACTCCATATACGGTCTCTCCTCTGATGATGAGATCAACGGCAACCAGGGTCAAGATATGCTCTCTGGTGGTAGGGGCAAAGATACGGTGCGCGGCGGTAGGGATAACGACCAAGTTTTTGGCAATCAAGAGGATGATGTATGTTACGGTGACGTAGGCGACGATACAGTGCGCGGCGGTAAGGATAACGACTTGGTTTTTGGCAATGAAGGCCAAGATGTTCTTTACGGCGATCAGGGCGACGATACCGTGCGCGGCGGTAAGGGTAATGACCAGGTTTTCGGTAATGAAGGCCAGGATGTCCTTTACGGCGATCGGGGCGACGATTTAGTGCGCGGCGGTAAGGGTAATGATTGGGTTTATGGGAATGACGGTCAGGACATTCTTTACGGGGATTTGGGCAACGATAGTGTCTATGGAGGCAAACAAAACGATACTCTGATTGGGGGGTCTGGGGATGACTTGCTCAGCGGCGATATCGGCAACGATCTTTTGATCGGTGAGGATGGGAAGGATCGTTTTGTTTTAACATATGGTATTGGTACTGACACCATCCAAGACTTCAAAAAAGGTGAAGATTTGATGGTTTTAAGCAACGGTCTGACTTTTCAGCAGCTTACCATTACCCAAAGCAACGGTGCGGCTTTGATTCAGATTACCAGTACCAAAGAAGTCTTGGCTTCTCTGACTGGTATTCAAGCTAGTGCGATCGCATCTACGGATTTCGTTTTAGGTTAGTCGTAATGGTAAAGGTGAAAGGTTTTCTATCAAAAGGCTTTCACTAAAAGCCTCATCAAAAAAAGGGAGAGGAATTTTTGATTTCCTTTCCCTTTTGCGTTTTTCCTATCTCCTTCAATTAACGGGAAATGGCGTATTCAACAAGTTGAGCCATTCTTTGTCGCAACGTTTCCAAACCTAAACGATCGCACGCTGAAATAAACACCGCTTGGGGATACTCTTCTTGCGCCAGCGCCAGTGTCTCGCTATCGACTCGATCGATCTTATTAAATGCAATCAAAGCGGGGCCGGGAGTTACCGGCATATCCGATAAAATTGCCATAACCGATCGAATTTGACTTTGCCATGCGGGATGGGAAAGATCCACCACATGAAGCAAGGCGTCAGCTTCCGTGACTTCTTCTAAGGTGGCGCGGAAAGCATCCATCAATGCGGGAGGCAATTCGTGGATGAATCCTACTGTGTCGGTGACGACTATTGGTAGGGGTTCGTCGCTACTGCTGGGAACGATCAAGCGTCGCGTGGTGGGGTCGAGGGTAGCGAATAGTTGGTCGGCTGTATAAACTTCGGCATTTGTCAATACATTTAATAATGTAGATTTGCCGGCGTTGGTATATCCAACTAAAGCGATCGATGGTACTTCTTTGTGCTGGCGATTTTGTCTGAGTCGCGATCGATGTGCTTGCAGTTGGTTGACTTCTTGCTGCAATCTGGCGATACGCCGCCCAATGGCACGGCGTTCTGTTTCCAGTTTAGTTTCTCCCGGCCCCCTCGTACCGATACCGCCGCCTAACCGAGACATTGCCTGACCTCTCCCAGTCAGTCGCGGTAGCATATATTCTAACTGGGCTAGTTCGACTTGCAGTTTCCCCGCACCGGATTGAGCGCGTTGGGCAAAGATGTCTAGAATTACTTCAGTGCGATCGACTACCCGAATCCCGATTTGAGTTTCCAGGTTGCGAATTTGTGCGGGTGAAAGGTCGCGATCGAATACGATTAAATTTGCTCCCAATGTTTGGGCGGTGAGGGCGATTTCTTGCACTTTTCCTTCACCGACAACTGTTTGAGGATGCAGGCGGGGACGTTTTTGGGATACGGTCTGCAATACTTCTCCGCCGGCGGTATCCACCAAACGCGCTAATTCGTTGAGCGTGTTTTGGAATTCTTCCTGGGTCATGCGATCGGTCATTACCCCTACTAGCAAGACGCGATCGCGATCCAATTCTACTTGCTGTGCGACAAATTCCCGCTCGAACTCAGCTTCCAGACTGTTCACCAGTTCCAGAAAATCTTGCTTGCACAGCACTTCCAAACTCATCGGCGACGATACAGTCCAAGCATTTTGGGGATGCAAAACTTCACCGGAGTCGTCGTCTGTCGGGATAGTATTGGGGATAAGATGTGCGAGATAGCTTTCTTTGACGTAGCCAAAAGCTCCCCCGCCGCGCCGTTCAAATCCCGATCCGCTTACTGTTAAAATAACGAGAGCGTCTAAACGCTGAATTGCCATTGCGGTTAAAGCGACTTCGTTCGGGATTTCCGATTTGAGTTGGGTCGCGATGCAGCGAATACCGCTCAATCGTTCTGCACCGTAACGGGGTAGTTCCAGGGGTGGAATTTGTGTTTGTCGGGGAGTTCCCACGCCTACGCGAATCACCTGTCCCCGACGATTGAGGTAAGCGCACACCGGTTGGTTGATGTCGGTGCTGATGTCACCCAAGCGCTCGGCAAATTCGGGCGTAGTGATGCGATCGCCCGGTAAGCGCTGATGGTACAGCTTTTGCAACTGTTTTAGCTCACTGGATTTTAAACCTTGAAGGTTGCCGTAAATCGTTTCGATAATAGTTCTGGTTCCTTAAATTGGTCGAAGATTGTTTACTCGTCTATTTTAACTAATAGTAGGGAAGTGCTTCTACTCTGTGGGAGAGATTGGAATGGATCTCTTTTTCCTGAAAGGTCTGACGAGCTGACGCAGTATTTTCCTGCACTGTGACTCTTCTTTTCCTAATGCCCTGTTATAGCTGCGATATGCTTCGTCATGACGTCCCAGGTGAGACAATGCAGCACCTCGGAAAGTCCAAGCTTCTTTGTCTTCTGGTAAAATTTCTATAGCTTTGTTACAGCTACATAGAGCTTCTTCATAACGTTTTAGATGAATCAGCACAACGCCTCGGAAAACCCAAGCCGCACGGTAATCGGGTTGCATTTCTATGGCTTTATCGAAGCTGGCGAGTGCTTCTTCATAGCGACCTAAATCAGCCAGTGTTTCGCCTTGTTTGTACCAAAGATTATGGTTTTCGGACTGATTACCCTGGTTTTTATCGCTATTAGCATTAGCCTTCTCATAGCGGTCTAAGCTAGTCATAAGAGTTTTCCACTGCAAAGGTGGTTTTAAGAATCCATTGAATTGATTTTACTAGAGAGGCGATCGCATCTAGCGCGATCGCACCCAATTTACTCACCGCCTGACTGCGGCAGGTATTAACTGACAGTAGCAGGTATTGCTGTTAATTGGCGTGGGTGAGCCTTATTTGACCAATTTTCTACCGAATCTCGTTCGGGTTAAAACTTTTCCAGTTTGAGGAATGGCAAGATTCATCGGGTTGTCTGCGACCTTAATAGATAGATGCTCCAATCCAATTTTAGCTAAGTCTGGACAGGACGATCGCTCCCGACACCCCTAAAGATTTTGGATTTTGGATTTTGGATTTTGGATTGGCTGGACAATACTCGGACAAAGCTGGATATTCGGTGAAATTTCTTGATGATTATACTTGAAATTGTATGCTTTACCCGCATTCTTCCGGACAAATAATTCTAGGATAAACCTGCTTGTAATAATCACCTTGTCCGCCATAACCGGGTTTGATATATTCCTCGAAATATTTTTCCAGACCAGTTACGAACAGAATATTTATTTTGTCTTTGTTTGGTAAGTTGTCAATAATATCGTAAAAGTTACTGATGGGTTGCTCCAATCGCAAAACTTCAATATTTTTTTTGGGTATATCCTCGCGAACTCTTTTAATCAGACGCTCTCCTTCGGCTGGAGAACAGCGGACAAAGATTAATCCAAAGCCGTCTATCCAACTCAGAGAACGCACTAATGCTTCGTATTCTTCTTCTGGGTCTGCTGGTAAATCTTTGTCCCAGTCAATTAAAGTTTCTGTCATATCTGATTGCAAGCTTCTTTAAATTCATCAATCCCCTTAATTAAGGGATGAACATCGTACCAACGTTTAATTTCTTGCTGTTCCAAATAGCGATATTCTAAAAGACAGCGACTAAACAACAAGTTGCGATGCAGCTCATCATTTAGGATTCGCTTCGAGAGCGAAACTTTAGTCATTGGCGAAGATTTTCCACTATATCGCTACCCTAATTAAACTATAAATGATTAGGTACGCTAAGTGAACTTGCTCCGATCGCACTTCTCCATTCCTTCACATTTCTTTGCAATTCCTTCGATAACCAACCATCAAAGTAGGGATAAACTGGCAAACGCGCCACCAATTCCCACCCCGCAGGCGATAAAATTTGTTGCAATTTCTGATATTCTGGATGCGGATAATCGGGATTTACTTCATCTATTGGCCCGATACCTCCCAAATCTCGCGCACCTGCATCTAAGCACGCTAATAACCAACTTGGTTCTTTCACCAAATTGGGTGGAATTTGTATAGTAATATCTGATGGTAATATCTGACGAGCTTTGGCTATTAGTTCTGGTAATTGATGCGGGTCAAAAGGTGGGGCATCAAAAGTTTGTTGGCTGCCGGGACTGTGGGGTTGTAAAATTACTTCTTGGATGTTATGATAGCGTTGGTGAATGTGTGAAATTGCCTCTAAAGTTTCCCAGCGATCGCCTGAACTCTCCCCGATTCCCAAGAGCAAGCCAGTGGTAAATGGAATCGCTAACTCTCCTGCCCATTCTAACTGTTGCAGGCGGTATTCGGGTATTTTACTGGGAGCGTGTTTGTGAACGGTATTCAACAGCTTGGGTGTTAGTTGTTCTAACATTAACCCCATCGAGACATTCACATTTTTGAGTTTGGCCATTTCTTCACAACTGAGCGGCCCAACATTGGTGTGAGGTAAAAATCCCATTGATAGCGCCAGTTGGCACAAATCGTAGATAAGTTGAAACCAAGCTTGTCGCCGTGACGAACGGGGATGAACTTCGCCGCTGAGGATGAGAATTTCGCAAATGCCTTTATCTTGGAGGGATTTTAGCAGAATTTCCGCATCTGGTAAAGTCAGCCACGGACTTTTACCGGGGTCGAACCGAAAATTGCAGTAAGCACATCTATTAAAGCATTCATAAGTCGGCACGAGGGTGTAGGCTGGGCTGTAGGTGACAGTGCGAGAAACGGGTGATGCCATTTGCTAGAAAGAATCGCGCCTAATATCAAAAGTTCGATCGATTTTAGATTTTATACCTTTTATGGAAATTGTAATCCAAAATCCAAAATCCAAAATCCAAAATCGATTTGCCCAGCCAAGTTCTTGCCAGTTATCAACCTACTTCCCTCGTGTCTTTGACTTGGTTCCAGCGTTTTTTAGCGTAGATGTTTTTGACGTGGGTTTTCACGGTGTTGAGGCTGATTTGCAACGTCTTGGCGATATCTTGGTAGCTGTAGTCCTGACGTAGCAACGACCAGATTTCCATTTCGCGATCGGTCAGCTGGTACTTCTGCTGCTCGAATTGTAGCTCTTCTTGGAGAATGCGATCGCGATTTTCCAAGAACACCAAGATGTACTGGCGATTGTTTAGCGATGAATTGGTGGTGTCACCCGATGGCAAGTTCAGCCAACTGGCGCGGATGCGAATAGTTTCTTCTTCAACAGTTTCAGACTCGGCGACAATAGTTGTGTTTGGATTGCCATTCCTGATTAAACGATGGCAAACTTCCGAAATCGCGCTAGGCAAACCGGCGGGGGTACGATTGGAAACGGCGAATTTTTGGCAGATTTCCTTGGCTTGCTGATTGGCATACATTGGTTTGGTGTTGCGGGAAATGACCATCATACCTTCGCGCAACGACTCCGCCAAAGCTATCCAGGGAAAATCGAATAATACTGCCGAACTAACAGTACTGGCTTCCAATTTATCGAATTTTGCTTGGGAGAGCGCTTCGCTAGCGAAGCGACGGTCTGACCAAGAACTGAAGGCGGGTGTTTGTTGGGAAGCGAAAGTAAGTGAAGTAGCCATGAGTCACCATTTCTTAACTCTGAGGCTATTGTCTTGCGCTTAAAAATGAAGTTGCAATGAGTACACCACAGATAGGAGAACTTATGTCGCTGGTGCGGAAAGCTGGAGAAACAAGGTGAAGTAGGGTGAAGTTTTCTTGCGGAGTACGGCGGTGGGAGTGGGACTGGGAAATAATAGGGGTTAGGGACTAGGGGTTAGGGGCTAGGGGAAGAGGGGAGAGGGAAGAGGGAAGAGGGAAGAGGGAAGAGAGAAACGATAAAGGAAAATATTTATTCTCCCACTCCCCCGCTCCCCCGCTCCCCCACTCCCCCACTCCCCCGCTCGCTGTTTTGGGATAAGGAAAGGAGATGCTTCGATCTAAATTTTCGGTCTGCTTGCCGAGAAATGTTTCACCCAAAAGGGTGCTTCTTGAATTAGGGCGTCAGGAGTCGGGCGTTAAGGTTAAAAATTTTTAATTTACAGTGCGATCGTATGAAGCCAGAATATTTAGATAAGTGGTTTCCGCTTGAGCAACAGCGCATCTACACTGCCAGACTGGTGAAGCGAGCTGGGCTGACCCGTCGGCGGGCAGAGTACTTTGTGCGGTTGTGGGCTTATTTACTGCTGAAGCAGCAACACGAGTTAGGGAAGCGCTTGGCGTCACCGCTGAAACATTTAGATTTGCCGCAAGGGGCGGTCGCCTGCACTCACCGGGAGGCATCGGAGATATTCTACTCGCAAAAAGAGCGGGGGAGCGATCGCGCTGCTGGTATGATGATCGATCGACTGGCGGCGATCGGTTTAATCGAAAAAGAATTCGACGGTCAAAGTATTTGTATTCAAATTCGTCCTTTACCGGAACTGACCGACGCCTTGAAATCGCCGGAAACCGCACAAGTTAGGCCAGATGACTTTAACCCGGAAACCGATGCGGTTCCCCTGGCGAATTTGATGGCTCGCTACTATAACCGTTTGGCAAAAGATCAGTCCGCTGCGCCTCACAAGCTGGTTAAGGTATTGCGTAATTGGGCTGGGCAATACCCAAAAGGTATACGGGTGCTGCGTCGTTCTGACAATCACAATGCTGTGGGAATCTACATTTTATATCCCACGGCTAGCGAGTCGGAGCCTAATTTCTTTATTCCTCCTGGCAAAACTCTCTTCATAAGTGCCGATGTCCAGAACGATGCTTTTAAGATGGCTGTCCCTGGTGACCCGGAATGCACTTGCGTCTATGTCCGCACTTGGCTGATCGATAATCCTTATATAGATCAGACAACTGTTTGTGAGTTTGCAGAGGATGTGCAGAAAAGCTTAATGCAGATGCAGGCTGACTTCCCCAATCTTTGCGATTTGTATACAGTATCCTTAAATCCGGTATATGAAGAGATGCGCCAAGCTCTAGGATTTCAAAAGACCTGCCAGGATTCGCAACGCACTATTCACTGGGTTTATCAGTCGGTGAAGCGACTTTTGGCTTTGAATATGAAGGAAACTCTTGCTGGTATTAAGTTTCAGCCTCTTTCGCCTGTGTGATCCAGGGTATGGGGAATTGGGGATTGGAGAATGTTAAGTTTTGACTTAAAACTCTCCTTTTTCCCTTCTGGAAGCTTAGAGTAAGTGTGTCAAGTTAGATAAGTCCAGCTTATAACACTGATAAAAGTAACCAATAAAAACAAACATCAAAAACCCTTTACAAAACTAAATATAGGGATTAATCTATAAACAGGTAGAGAAAACACTACCTC
>NZ_JACJPW010000157.1 GCF_014696265.1 Aerosakkonema funiforme FACHB-1375
CCGATCTAAGAACTTGGATGTTGTACCAATTTGGGAGAGCCAAGTGGAGGTTTTATCGCATTTTGAACCCCCGTCCCTTTAGGGCTGGGGTGGCTTCAGGCAAAATTCCGGTTGACATACCTAGCAAGGTTCGCTAGCAAGAGCTAGGGGCTAGGGGCTAGGGGCTAGGGGCTAGGGGCTAGGGAAGAGGGAAGAGAGAGAAATTTTGACTTTTGACTTTTGACTTTTGACTTTTGACTCTCCTCACGATCGCGGACGCCCCAAAGTGGTGATGTACAGAACTGCTTCATCAGCTGGGATACCCAACACTTCATTCACCTGATTATCAAAAAAGCCACCAATACCGCTGACTCCCAAGTTGAAGCGCATAGCAGCCAAATTCAGCCTTTGTCCCAGATGACCCGCGTCCATGTGCAAATAGCGGTAAACGCGATCGCCATACTTCGCCACAGACGTTTTCAAATCAGCCGTGTGAAACACCACCGCCCCTGCATCCCGTCCCAGTTCCTGTCCCAGGCACAGGTAATGCAACTCTCGTCGGAAGTTTTTAAAGCGAATTTGTCGTAATTCTTGGGCTAGTGGTGCGTAATAATAGCAGCCATCCTCTAACCCATCGACCCCTGAGACAGCAATAAACGTCTCGATTAAACTCAGATCGAAATAATCTGGAGAACCATCTAAACCTTGCTCAACGTAGTGCTGGGGTTGATAGGTGAAATCCAGTAAAGCGTTCAGTTCCTCCAAAGTGAGATTAGCGCCTGTGTAAGCGCGAGTGGAACGACGTCTGAGAATATTGTGTAAGAGTGCTTCCAGCTTTTCTCCCCAATCGATCGGCCTTGTCGCCGTAGAAACTTTCAGACAAAAGGGAAAGTTATACTTATCTTGCAAAGATTTCCCTGTCGCGTCCGTCATCTTTGGTGCGTTGGACAAATCAATCCTGGTAGCGCGATGGAAATATCCCAGCAATTCCCCATCCGGTACTTGAGGATAATCGGTTTGAGTCCCGGAAGGCAACGCTGTCTGAGCTAGCGGCAAGTTTTGTTTGATATCTAGTAAGTCTGCCAGAGGAATTACAGTTATGGTACTTTCTTCCTCCGAGTTGAGGTAAAGCAAGTTGTTGACCGCCTCATCGGCAAAACCGCCAATCGAATGGGGGCGGTAGTCATTCATCGCGCAGGCTAGCTCGATATTGCCGAGTAAATGACCGGTATCTAAGTAAATCCGTCGATAGGCGCGATCGTGATAGCGCCAGGACGATCGATAAAAAATCGCTGTCGTGACGATCGCTAACTGAGTGCTGTCTAAAACCGGATGCCAGAAACAAGCATCTTGCAAAGCCCTCCAAACATCATTTTCCCAAAAATGAATCAGCGAATGAGTTTTGGGCTGATAGTTATACAATCCTGGCGGCAGTAGCGGCGTCCCGCGAGAAATTAAATACACTTCAGCTGGATACAGCCCACCGGCGGAAGGCGTTGCCCTCAGATACATCGGCTCTGCATTTATCATCGGCATCGGCATTTTCGCCGTCAAGCCGTAGCTGCAAAACAGCAACTGCGACAGACGCCGCCACCACTTTACCTCCGCGCTGACAGCTGCTTCGGGTTCTTGTTTCAGATAGGGTCTCAGGTCAAAGGAAGTGCCAATTTTGTATTCCTTGAATGGCACAGGTTGCTTCGACCAGTCTAAACCCTGACTTTTGGTAGCAATCGTTTCGGGGTCATATTTGGTGCGCTCGTGGTAATGCTGAGCGATCGATCCTCGCACTTCTGCCATACAAGTTATCAAATGCTTCTATTTCCTTTCGATCTTGGCATTTACCGCACCAAAAGTGTTATCGCTAGCTACCCGCTCAAGTGCATCTCTTTTACAAATCTTAAAAAAAAATTAGAAAAAATGTGTCCCCCGTTACCAACAGTTTACATTTAACAGTAGTCTTTTGAGTATAAATACTCAGAATATAAGATATAAACTTTGTTTATCATTCATGGGAGTAGAAGCTTCTAATATCAACAGCAAGATGGAGCAGTTAAGCGCGGAGGAATTATTGGCTCAATACACAGGTGGAAAAAGAGACTTTGAGCCGATCGACTTGAGCGAAGTTTACTTGTTTCAAGCCGATTTACGGAAAATTAATCTCAATAGCAGCAAGCTTCGGGGAACCTATCTGCCCTATGCCAACCTAAGTGGGGCCAATTTGCGCCAAGCTCAACTGGAAGCTGCTGACTTAGGTGATGCCCAGCTGTACGAAGCTAATCTGTCCGAAGCAAACTTGCAAGGTGCTAATCTCTCCAGAGCCAATCTGCGTTATGCTAATTTGCGCTCTGCAAATTTGTCGGGTGTCAACTTGCAGGGAGCAGATTTACATTATGCAGATCTCAGTTACGCTGATTTAAGATACGCCAATTTAAGCAGAGCGAATTTAGAACAAGCTAACCTGGAAGGAGCGCAACTGGCAGGTAGCAATTTGTTTCGCGCCCAGCAAATCGATTTATCCAAAGCATTGTTCGATCGCACAACAATTTTTCCTGATGGCTATCGAGGAGATTCTTCTTTCGGATAAGCAAGCCAAAATTTAAAAGTCACCCGATGCCAGGATTTTGGATTTTGGATTTTGGATTGGAAGTGAACTACCCCAACTAAGCTGACGCTATAGTTGGGGCTTCTAGCTTCACGGGGGAGTGCCTCAGAACGGATTTGCGTCCGCCCTTTGGTCTTACCTCCCCTTCACTAGCAGAGACGGCTGTCCCCTCCGTCTTCATTATTCTGATCCCCTCTTCTCTAATGTTTGTTGCGGCATTCTCGTCTCTATCATGTTTGGTTCCACAATTAGGGCAAACCCATTCCCTAATGTCTAGTGGCATTTCAGAGACTTGATGATAACAATTAGAGCAGAGCTTGGAACTGGGAAACCATCTATCAATTTCGACAAGCTTTCCGCCTTTGTGTTCTAACTTGTACGCTAGGAAATTGACAAACATTCCTCATCCACAATCAGATATTGCTTTGGCTAAATTATGGTTCCGAACCATGCCTTTGATATGAAGATATTCTACTATCACAGCTTGGCTATCACTGGTCAACTTATGGCTAAGTTTATGCAGAAAATCTTGCCTCGTGTTGGCTACTCGTTCATGAACTTTAGCTACTAATTTGCGCTGTCTTTCCCTAGTCTTACTTCCATCTTTTTTTCGGGAAAGTTTTTGTTGTTTGCGTTTTAAGTTCTTTTCATGCTTGGCTATATGCTTGGGATTGTCATACTTAGAAATCTTTTTGCCATCACTAACAACGGCATGATGATAAGATTATAGCAATGTTTCAACAAAAAGGCAATGTCGTTACTTCGTTTCTGAGTTAGTTGGTCGTCATTCATCCCCAACTAAATCGGAGATTTTAGTTGGGGACTTCTGCCGACATTCTCTGTTAAACGCCAATCTTATTCCTTCTCCCACTCCCCCACTCCCCCGTTCCCCCACTCCCCCACTCCCTCCCAGAATAGCAGGGGTAATCGCAGCTTTTGCAGGTACATCCGGCAAATAAATACTGAATTTGCTACCTTTACCGAGTTGGGATTCCACACTCAAATCGCCACCGTGCAATCTCGCTAAGCGGCGCGTCAGAGCCAATCCCAACCCCGTTCCTTCGTATTTTCGGTTGAGTTTGCTATCCAATTGACAGAAGGGTTGAAAAAGAGAAGATATATTTTCTGGGGCAATACCGATGCCCGTATCAACTACCGTAAAAGATATCCCGTGAGGCTGCTTGCAAGCTGTTAAGGAGACTTCACCTACAGCAGTAAACTTAATTGCATTCGAGAGCAAATTCAGCAGCATTTGCCGCAAGCGGCGTTCGTCAGCAATACAAAAATGCAGTTGCGGGTCAATTTTACTTGTCAGTTTCAACCCTTTTTTGTATGCCCGCTCTCCTACAATTGATAAGCAAGAATAGCATAAATCGGGAACTACTATGGTGGAAAGGTCTAAATCTTCTTTACCTGCCTCCACTTTCGCCAAGTCGAGAATATCATTAATCAAAGACAGTAGATGTTCGCCACTACTATGAATGCAATTCATGTACTCCAATTGTTTGGGATTTAGAGGCCCGTAAAACTGTTCGATCAACATCTGAGATAATCCCAAAATCGAGTTGAGCGGAGTCCGCAATTCGTGGCTGGTGTTAGCCAAAAATTCGCTCTTGGCACGACTTGCTGCTTCGGCTGCAAGTTTTGCCTGCTCTAATTCTTGAGTTCGCTGTTTTACTAATTCTTCCAGGCATTCGTAGTTTAAGGCATTGTAAAGAGCAATTGTGGCTTGGTCTGCAATTCTCTCCAGTATATGAATTTCGTCTTGAGTAAAGGTTCGCGGAGAAATTGTGGTGTGCAATGAAATGCCGCCGAAGATTTGCTCGTGAATAAAAATGGGCACACTAAGCACGGAAAGGGTCTGCAATTGCTTTGTTTGAACTTGTCGGGTCTGCTTGCTGGGCAATCGTGCGTAATTGGGAGCATGGAAAGCTTTGTCACAGTTACATTTAGAAGCAGGAGCTAGTAGGTCTAGCCAATCTGATAGAGCCGCTTTGAAATCTAGCATGGAGGGTATTTCCTCGTTGGCTCGCCATTCATTCAGTACTTGAATTTGCTCGGCTTCTAGGCTATACAAAATTACCCGATCGACACCAAAACATTGTCCTGTTAGTTGGACAATTTGCTGTAAAATATGTTGTGGATCGAGGCTGCTGTTTAGTGTCCGACCGATCTGGTTGAGTAATTGCTCTCGCTCAGCTTGCTGTTGAACTTTTGTGAATAGTTGGGCTTGTTGGATAGCGATCGCTACTTGCGTTGCCAGTTGCTTTAACAAATCAATTTCAAATTGCTGCCATTGCCGTATACTAGAACACTGATGCACTACCATTACTCCCCATAAAGAAGAGGGGGGGAGGGGGGGAGAGGAGGAAGGGGGGAAAAAAGCATTGCTCTCTGTCTGTGATTCGTTCCTCATCCCGGAGCTTTCTTCCTTACCACACAGGAGAGGTACACTAACCTTTGCCCTTATTTGAAGTTGAATCATCAATTCCAAATGTTTGGGAGACAATTTTGCTCGCTCAATATCGTTAATCGCCTCGATCTCTAAAATATTTTGTTCTGTTCGCTCTTCTATAAACCAGTTTTTGTGAAGGTCGAGCGCCTCTTCTATCGTCCAATCAGGAGTAGTTGAAGCTGTAATGAGCGTGCCATTTGGCTCATTGTCAAAGCGATATATACTGACGCGATCTGCTTGCAAAAATTGTCTGATTTCTTCTACCGTTGTTGCCAGAATCTCATCTAGATTTAGGGATTGTCGAATTCGGAGAGTTATCGCTGCAAGCAAACGTTCTGATTCCGCCTGCTTTTGCAGTAGAATTTCTGCCTTTTTTCGCTCTGTAATATCGCGGCAATTGACAACAATACTTGTTACTCCTGAAGGTTCGATAAAGTTTTTACTGATTGCTTCCAGAATGCGCCAATCAGTATTTTTATGTTGAAAACGCATCTCTGTGGATGCAGCAACGCTGGGATTTTGAATTACTTTAGTGAAGGTATTGATGACATTATTGATATCGTCACAATGAATGTAATCCCAAATGCTTTTATCGATTAATTCCTCCGGTTTGTAGCCTAAAACCCTTTCTACAGAAGGACTTTCGTACCGTATTTTTCCATCGCTACCGACGACTGTAATAATGTCTAAACCATTTTCAATTAGGGAACGAAACCGTTCTTCGTTTTCTCGCAAAGCTTGTTCTGTTTTGCGTCTGATGCGCCGCTCTTGGGCTTCGCGCAATTCGCGCTCGATCGCAGGCACCAGTCGCGCTAGCTTGCCTTTCGTCAAATAGTCGTGGGCTCCTGCTTTCATGGCAGCTACTGCCACATCTTCGCCAATAGTGCCCGAAACGATAATAAAAGGCAAGTCCAGCCCTTTTTCTTTCAATAAATTCAACGCAGCGGGAGCGCTAAAACGGGGTAGGGAGTAGTCAGCGATCGCGACATCCCACTCCTGTTGCTCTAGCGCTGCACTCATAGCGGTAGGCGTATCCACCCGTTCGTATATAACGGCATAACCGCCCTTCTCCAGCTCGTACACCAGTAACTCAGCATCGTCTTCTGAGTCCTCTATTACCAAAACACGCAGCGAAAAATTAGCCATTACGTTGACAGTGCTTTGTTTAAAAATAGCCAGTATAACCCCATATGCCTTACAGCTTCAATAAATTGAAGATAATCTACTGGTTTGCGAATGTAGCTATTACAACCTAAGTCATAACTTTTTATGATATCCTCCTGTTCGATCGATGTTGTAAGAATAACTACAGGAATGAATTTTGTGCGCTCGTCGGTACGCAGTCGGCGTAACACTTCCAGACCATCCATTTTAGGTAGCTTCAAATCCAGCAGCACTACCGCTGGTTTGAAGCTGACATCGCGGTTTGCGTATGCACCCATACCAAGTAGATAATCCAGTGCTTCTGCCCCATCCCGTACTACCATCACCTCCCCCAAAAGGTTGCTCTCCTCGAAAGCTAGCAAAGTTAACTCTTCATCATCTGGATTATCTTCTACTAATAAGATTTTTTTGTGATTCACATCCTTCTCTCAATTGATAATTGGTAATAGTTGACTTTTGACTGAGGCAAGAGGGCGTCGGGCTAGGGGTTAGGGGAAAGGGAAATTTTGACTTTTGACTTTTGACTTTTTTAGCCCCTAGTTTTGGCTAAAGCGTAAAGTAGAAAGTTGCACCTCGATCGACTGCGGCTATTGCCCACACTCGACCGCCGTGTCGGTGAACGATGCGCTGTGTTGTTGCCAGCCCAATGCCTGTGCCGGGAAACTCAGCTGTGTTGTGAAGACGTTGAAAAGCACCGAAGAGTTTGTCGGCGTAAGCCATATCGAAACCAGCACCGCTATCGCGCACAAAGTAGGCCATTTGGCCATCCGGTTGTATTTCGCATCCGAACTCTATGTGCGATCGTATACCCTTGGAGGTAAATTTCCAGGCATTGTTAAGCAAATTTTCCATAACGACTCGCAATAGCCGCGCATCTGCCTGGGCAACAAGTCCTTCTGCAATCTGCCATTCCACTTGACGCTGCGGCTGTGTCTCTTGAAGTTCTTGGCAAATGCTTTTGGCTAGAGCGCTCAGATCGACTTGCGTGCGGTGCATTTCGCTGCGGGTCACCCTAGACAAAGTTAGCAAATCGTCGATCAGTTCCGCCATCCGCTGGCTACCCGCACGCACCCGTTGCAGGTAATGTTTGCCTTTCTCATCCAACTTATCCGCATATCGTTCTAGTAATGCCTGACTGAAGCCATCAATACTTCGCAATGGCGCACGCAAATCATGAGAAACTGAGTAAGAAAAAGCTTCGAGTTCTTTATTCGCCGCTTCCAGTTGTGCGGTTCTTTCAATTACCCGCTTCTCTAATTCTTCATTGAGTTTGATAATTTCCTGTTCGGCTCGTTTCCGCTCTGTGATGTCTCGGCTAATTGTGGCGATCGCTATTGGTTTACCTGTTTTTGCATCCGCGATCCTGAAAGCATTTTTCTGTACTATTATTGGCTCATTATTTTGAAAATTTCTAAACCTATATTCACCTTCCCAACGTCCGTTTTTAATAATTGCCGGTAACACCCTCTCCATATAATCGCAGATATCTTCTTTCATCAAAAAATCGAATACCACTGTTCTCTTAGCTTCTTCTATATTATTTATACCCACCAGTCTTTGACCCGCATCGTTCAGGAATATTATTTTTCCATCCAGAGAAGCTAAGGCAATATAATCAGAACTATTTTCTAGCAATGATATTAACTGCTGTCGTTCTTTTTCAGCTTGCTTGCGCTCGGTAATATTTTGCATCATCACCATGCCAGAAACAACTTCGACTGACTCATTTTTTACGGGTAACGTATGTACGAGATAGATGCGATTGGCAAAAAATATTTCTGAGACTGTCTCTTTTCCATCTAGTGCTGCTTGATACATTGGTTCGGCAATTTCGCAAAATTTAGGCGGGAATATTTCCCAAAGTGTCTTGCCTTCCAAGGATTTTTTGGAAAGACCGATCGAAGCCAGTTCCGTACCTTCGGCAATTGTATAGGTGAGGTCGCGATCGAACAAGGCAACCGTACCGTTTGGAAAATTTCTGGCTAATGTTTTGTATAGTTCCTCACTTTTTCTTAGCGCTTCCAGAGCCTCTTCGCGTTCTTTTAATATCTGGGCATTTTCTAACGCTACTGCCGCACTGGCAGCCAAACCTTGCAGTACTGTAACGTCATTACTATCGAATGGACGACGCTCTGCTTTGTTGTGCAATTCCAAACAACCTATCAATTCACCTCTACGATTAAAAATTGGCATATTTACAATGTTATAAAATGCGAATTCTTGGTACATCTGGGGGAGGACGTGCGGATCGTTATTGGGAGCGTTAGAAATGTAATGTTCCCTTGTTTCCATTACCCTACCCGGAACACCAACTCCTCGCGAAAATACTATATTTATAGGTCGAATTTTTTCATTTTCGCGGTACTCGTTAAAAACCATTTCACCTTGGTTAATCAAGCCATAAGTACCCGCTCCTGCTTCGACTAATTCCATTGCTGAAGCAACTAAACTTCCCATAACAACTGGTATTTCGAGCGCTAAGTTTAGCTGATGAATAGCGCGGCAGAGAATCTCCAATTGGCGAGTACGCCTCAACAAATGTGATTCTATCCGCTCGTAATCGGGGTTAGGTCTTTCCAGATCTCGATCCATCATAAGTGCTTTATTTATTCAATCAGTTGCAGGCTGATTTGAGCTTTACTACTAACTATATATTGATAAGAAATATTTTTAATAAAAGTGCGCCAGCCGTTTAGGTTTAAAGTCTGCATACAATTATCGCCCAAACCTTGTGTTTGAGAAAGAGCGATCGCATCCCATCTAGTTCGCTCTCACACTCCCTGCTTCCTCTTGCCAAAATCGTATCCCACATAGCCGATCGGACACCACCATATTTTGGTATGATTAAAAGTTTGCAGAGAACGACTACGCTTGCACCGAAGGAGTTGCCCCTATGGCCCGAATGTACTACGACGCTGATGCCAATTTAGACTTATTAGCCAATAAAACCGTTGCCATCATCGGCTACGGTTCGCAAGGCCACGCTCACGCCCTCAACCTCAAAGATAGCGGTATAAACGTTATTGTCGGGCTTTATCCCGGCAGTAAATCTACTGCTAAAGCCGAAGCAGCCGGCTTAGCTGTCCACAGTGTAGCTGATGCCGCCAAAGCAGCAGACTGGATTATGATCCTGTTGCCCGATGAAGTGCAAAAAACAATCTATAAAAACGAAATCGAACCGCATTTGACCGAAGGTAAGGTACTGTCTTTTGCCCACGGCTTCAATATCCACTTCGGTCAAGTTGTCCCGCCCGCAAATGTAGATGTGGTGATGGTAGCACCTAAAGGGCCAGGACATTTAGTGCGGCGCACTTACGAACAGGGAGAAGGCGTTCCCTGTTTATTTGCAGTTTATCAAGATGCGACCGGACAAGCACGCGATCGCGCAATGGCTTACGCTAAAGGTATCGGCGGTACTCGCGCCGGAATCCTGGAAACTACTTTCCGCGAAGAAACCGAAACCGATTTATTTGGCGAACAAGTTGTACTCTGCGGCGGTTTGAGTGCCTTAATCAAAGGTGGTTTTGAAACCTTAGTGGCTGCTGGCTATCAGCCTGAATTAGCTTATTTTGAATGTCTCCACGAAGTCAAACTGATTGTTGACTTGATTGTGGAAGGCGGCTTAGCCAAAATGCGCGACAGCATCTCCAACACAGCGGAATACGGCGATTTAACCCGTGGCCCTCGCATTGTCAACGACCAAACCCGCGCCGAAATGCGTAAGATTCTTCAAGAAATTCAAACCGGTCAATTTGCCCGCGAATTCGTGTTAGAAAATCAAGCAGGTAAGCCCGGATTTACTGCTATGCGCCGTCAAGAAGCCGAACACCCAATCGAGGAAGTAGGCAAGGATTTGCGAGCGATGTTCAGCTGGCTGAAAAAGGCATAGTCTCGGTAGTTGCTAGTTGGTAATGACCAATTTCAGATTTCAGATTCCAGATTTATTGAAATTTGAAATCTGAAATCTAAAATTTAAAATTTACCCATGATTCTATTGTTGGTTGGTATCCTGTCCTTTTTCCAGTTTCTGGATCTCTTGTTCTCTACCAGCATCGCGATTTTTAGGTCTGATCCATTTGGGAATCAACCCAACTACAAAGTTTCGACTTTGCACACTAGCACTGCGTACCTGTGGGGGCAGAAATGTCAAGCTGTCGCCAGCAATGATAAATCCCGCCAGTAGGATAACGAATATAAAGCCAAATGTCTTTTTATTCATTTTTGGCTGACAATTTCACTAACGCTTCTTTTCTCAATTTTCCCCGAAATAGGTAAATTTATCTCAATTCACGAGGATTTCAATTGTGTATTATATCACAACTGCGTGCAGGTACGGATGCGATCGCACAATAAATTTCCGGAAGCCAGCAGGGTCAGCCAGAAAAAAGTAACTGTCATGGCTCTAAATTAGCAGCCTAATTTCGATAGATTTTCCTACAACCATATGAAACGAGATTTTTGGATTAGATTCGCTGCCATTGTCACAAAGGCGCTACTATGGCCAGTAATTGCTGCTGTAGCGATTTTTAGCTGTTTGCCTACCCCCAATAGCTTAGCAACTTCATTACCTTCTCCCACCACCATTGCCCAAGCAACTTCATCATCAGAATTAAAATTATTTTTTGATACAGTTAATAACCCAGAACAGCTTGGTTTTCCACGCGGAAAGAAAGTAGACATCACACCACCAGCACCTCAACTAAGTGGATTCGATCGAGATGTACTAAAAACCTGCGGCGCAATTGGCACCAAACTCAAAGCCAGCGATTTCAAACAATTGATGTCAAATTACCCAGATGTCCTGCGCGAAATCAAACAAGCTGTCGGCGGTCAACTGCTACCCGTGCGGAATACAGAAGCAGAATTTTTGGATGACCTAACGGCTATTTGGGCGAGGCGAGAAGGATTTGAACATATTTTCTGCGGCGAATTAGAAACTCCAACAAAAATTGGCGGACTGCATTATTTCGCTAGATATCTTCAATTGCAAAATGAAGGAATTGGGGGACGTTTACCCAACAACTTACAAAAAGAAGAAGTAATTCCTGGAGTTGTTTATACTTTGGGAGTGGTAATTAAAAAAGGCGATCGAACTTGGAGAGACTCCCTGAAAGGCTACCCTTTGGTCACCGATGCGAAAGAACTCCTATTAGATGCAACCAAAGCATTTAAAGCGCAGGGAAATGCACAAGGCGCTTGTATTTTGCCAGTGCAAGATATGGATACGGGCAAATCATACAGTGCCGTTTTTGTCAAGAGTAGAGATGCGATCGTCACTTTTTATCCCGACGCCACTCCCAGCGGCAAACCTTGCAGAAATTAAAGCTAGGGACTAGGAATCTAAGCGAATTTAGTATTCTGTAGGGGTGTTCGCGTAGTGTGCAGTAAGCATTAGCATTCAGGCTAAAATTCATAACTCAAACGCAAGATTTATCTGTCTGAATGCTTCGCCCTACCGATATCTCTATAGGCACACACTATATTGCTTTTATCAAGACCGATTAATGGACTGGAAATCGCTATAAGCTGACTCTAGATTTTGTTGGATAACTTCCCATAGTTCTGGGAAATCATCATGAGTAAATATTTGCAGGGCATTTTGATAATATGCGATCGCTCGTTCTAAGTTTTCGGCTTTATCTCCAATGCTACGTTTAGTGTACACTACTCCCATGTCGTACTGGAGTAATGCCCATTTTTTTGGGTAAGTTTCGCGAGTGAATACTTTTAGGGCATTTTGATAGTCTATAATCGCTTGTTCTAAGTTTTCCGCCTCGTCTCCAAGAATACTTATCTTGTAAACTGCTCCCATTGTGCCTACGTATTGAAGTTGTTGTAAAAGAAGTTGTTGTAAAGATTGTCGGATTTTGTATCGAAATTCTACTTGAAGTTCTTCTTGAATCTGTTTTAATGCTTTTTCGTTATATTTGAGGAATCGCTCCTCAAAAACAACCATCTGATTCGTAAATTTTAGAGGCGTTTTCGCTATTTCCTTGGCAGACTCTGTAAGGCGCTTCTTTTCACTCCAAGCAACAAAACCAATTCCCAAGAAAAAACTCAAACCTACAACATATGCTGGTGGATTACCCCCAGTCAACAGTAGCATTATTCCCAAACCAGCACCGACTTTAGCCGTTTGCTCTAATAGCGAACTTAACCCCGCTTTAGCTTCTTCATAAAGGCTTATTTTTTCACGGTTGACCAGAGCCATGTCCGCCACCTCCCTTACTCTTTCTCAGCTCGCGCAAATCTACCCAAAAACGACCGATTATTCGACCCGCTAGGACGATCCACAAAAGAAAGTCAGATGCCACAATTATAAAACAAGCATATCGTGTTGGCCCTAAAGCACTTTCTTGCAGACAAACACTAAAATCAGAGAAACTCTTACCGATAATCCACTGTCCGATTAAGCCTGGAACTTGGAGAAGAATGCTGAGAGCGATCGCATCCTGAACGGACAAGTAAGTAGTCGTCCAAAGATCTCCCATTAAAGCCTTACCCATCAAATCCAAAGGCTCCCAGATATTCATTAAAACCACTTCTGTACGTCTTCCCAATCGCGTTTTAAGCTGGGGTTGCTGTTGGGACGGAGGGGGATTTGCGCTTGAAGATGGCTGAGATGGTTGGGGATTAGATGGCGGGGTCATTCAGAATGGTCTGGATTCAGACTTACGTAAATTTTAGCATTCCATAGCTGATGAGTTTGAGACTTTAGCTGTAAAGTGCGTCATAAGAGTATAATTTGCAAAGTAATTATTAATTTTATCGCGCTGACGCACCCTACTTCTTGAATTATGACAGCGCAAAAGCAGGACGCTTCCCAATCCAAGGTTTTGCAGTTTCAATTTGTGCAGCAAGAGAAATGAGAGTAGCTTCTTGTGCAGGTCGTCCGACAAGCTGAACTCCCAGCGGTAAGCCATTGGAATCGAAACCGACAGGAATGGCAATACTCGGTTGTCCGCTAGCATTAAAAGGCGGACAGGGAGCCACCCAATTCGCTAATTTTGGCATAGTTTCTTCCGGACTGAGATTAGCCCACTCGCCAACGCGAATTGTCGGATGCAAATAAACTGGTAAAACCAAAACATCAAAGTTATCGAAAAAGCCAACTATTCGCCTTGCAATAACTTGCATTTGGCAAACAGCTCGCAAATATTGACCGGCATCGCAAGTACGTTCTGCTAAATAGCGATTCACAGAACCCAGCGCTTCTTTAGGAATGCCAGATGCTGCTACACCTGAAAGCCAAACTGTTGTGAAAGGCTCTACCAAACCGTTAAAATCCGGACAACCGGGTGCAACGCTGTGACCGAATTCTTCTAGAAGTTTGGCAATTTCCAAAACGGGTTTTTGACATTCTTGAGAAGCTTCACCGATGGGTGGAATTGCCGTCGCAAAAGCGATTCGTAAACGATCGGGTTTTTGACTGCTAGCAACGAGGAAAGAAGGATTGGGATCTGGTAACCAATAAGGATCTCCGGTAATATAGCCAGACATGACATCCAGCAGAGCGGCGGCGTCCGCAACAGTACGAGCGATCGGCCCATTGGCACCGATCCCGCTTTGCCGATCTCCGATCGGTGCGTAAGATACCCTACCCCTGGAAGGCTTTATTCCCACCAAACCGCAACAAAAAGCTGGGCCGCGAATTGAGCCACCACCATCGGAACCTTGTGCTACAGCACACAATCCAGCTGCTACAGATGCAGCCGCACCGCCACTCGACCCCCCCGGAGTATAATCCAAATTCCAGGGATTGCGAGCTGGTGGAAACCCAGGCGGTTCAGTATAAGGCAAAGAACCCAACTCGGAAGTAGCAGTCTTGCCCAAAATAATAAAGCCAGCCTGCTTAATTCGCATTACCACCCCATCATCAAAAGCAGCCACCTGGCTCCTCAACACTGGCGTACCATAGCTACAAGGCACACCAGCAACGGGGTTAAGGTCTTTAATTGAAATCGGGACACCAAAAAAAGGCGGCAAATCTGAGGTATCGCCCTTACCGAGCTGCTCCGTTTTAGCTTTCGCATCTGCCAGAGCCAGATCTGCCATTACTGTAAAATAACTGCCCAGTTGAGCATCCAAGCGCTGGATGCGTTCCAAGTAAACTTCAACCAACTCTAGGGGCGATATTTCTTTGCTGCGGATCAGCCGCGCCTGTTCCAGCGCGGGAGTAAATGCTAGATCGACTTTAGAAGCGATCGGTTCTCGGTCATCAATCATCGCAGTTTCTCCCGTGCTTGGTAAGATTCGGTCTAGCTTATCGATTGTAGGTTGAGTTGAGCCCGATCAAGCCAATCCCACTAACTTATAGCTCAGTTCCCACATCCGCACAGCATTCTCATCATCGCGAGCTTGGGGAGATACCTGTTGCACAAACGACTTACGGTTTTTCTTCTGGCGATTTCCCCAGCTCCAATAAGCACCCGATTGTCTGTATTCCGGATCGGCGACTACCGCCGCCACCCTCTCGCCAGCCAACTCTTGAGATACGTATCCCCCCGTAATGTACTTCTGGAACAAGGGGAAAAGTTTCTGAAAGAGGGGATAGTGATTGCGGAATAGGGGCGTTTCTGCAACGCATCCCGGATAGAGAGAACTGAAGGTGATATCGGTTGAGGAGTGAAAGCGGCGATGCAGTTCCCGCATTGTCAGGACGTTGCAGACCTTGCTGTCCTTGTACGCCTTCACCGATTCAAACTTCTTACCATCAATCATGGAAATCGGATCTTTAAATCCGGCGGCAAAACCCTCAAAATTGCCTAAATCCGGACGCGGCGGAATCTTCCCGCCCAATTCGTCGGGGTTGTGGGTCACCGTTCCCAAAATCACCAACCGTCGATCGCGATAAGATGACCGTTTGAGATCCTCCAGCATCAGGTTGCACAGCAGGAAATGACCCAGGTGATTCGTGGTAACGGTCAATTCGTAGCCTTCTGGACTTCGCAATGGCTCTTTTAATAAAGGCATATAAATGGCGGCGTTGCACAGCAAAGCGTCCAAAGATAGACCCCGCGCCCTAAAGTTTTCCACAAATCGTCGCACGCTCTGTAAAGAGCCCAAGTCGATATGGATGAGCGTGTAGCTGTCCGAGGGTATTCCTACACTTTGAGCTGCTCTTGCTGCTTTGTCTAAATCCCGACAGCCCATGACTACGTGCCACCCTCTCTTCACCAGCGCTTTGGCGGCGTACAAACCGACTCCCGACGAAGTACCCGTGATTGCGACTGTTGGCTTGCGAGGTTGTTCCATTTTGTCGATCCTCCTGGAGTGCGAACTTTGTTCTCTCAATCTAATTTTTCCAGTTCTCAGCTCCTGTTTCACACCGAAGTGGGAGTGGGGGAGCGGGGGAGTGG
>NZ_JACJPW010000158.1 GCF_014696265.1 Aerosakkonema funiforme FACHB-1375
GGGAGAAAATGTTTGTAGATGAAGTTTTGCGTATAGATTACAAAAGAATATAATTAATTTTTGTATTATTATGTAGTATAAGGTTGAGGGAGATCGGCTATTGTTTTGATAATAAGGGTAAATAAGATATTTAATTATAGCATAAAAAGGTAGTTTTATGATGGAAAAGCAGATTCACAAATACCCGCGCACTCACCACATAGAAGGTTCGCGATCGCAACCGGGAGATGAGGATTTAGATAGCGTACCTTTTAGCGCGATCGCTAACAAATATGTCGTCATTGAAGAAAAAGTCGATGGCGCAAATGCTGCCATTAGTTTTACTTCCGACGGTCAAATGCGATTGCAAAGTCGAGGGCATTATCTCACAGGAGGAGAACGAGAAAAACATTTTAATTTATTCAAGCAATGGGCTTACAGTCACGCGGCAGCTTTTTGGGAAGTACTGGGCGATCGCTATATTTTATATGGCGAATGGCTATATGCCAAACACACAGTTTTTTACGATTACTTACCCCACTATTTTCTAGAGTATGATGTGCTAGATATCGAACAAAACCAATTTCTCAGCACTCAGAGTCGAAAGCAACTACTTTCAGGACTGCCGCTAGTTTCAGTACCAGTTTTATTTGCGGGTAAAATCCAGTCTTACAAGCAAATGACCGGATTGCTGCACAACTCCCATTTTATTCAACCAGGACACTTAGAAAGACTGCGGTTATGCTGTCAGGAAAAAGGATTGGATGTGGAGCGATCGCTCAACCAAACCGATGCCAGTACTCTCATGGAGGGATTATACATCAAAGTAGAAGAAGACACAATAGTTACTGACCGTTATAAATACGTGCGTGCCAGCTTTTTAACCACGATATTGCAATCAGAGGGTCATTGGTTAAATCGTCCCATTATCCCAAATCAACTCCGTCCCGACATAGACTTATTTGCATTATGAATTCCTCCCAACTTTTATCGCCATCTTGGACATTTCCCCACTGTCCCGCATCGCCAAACTGGTCGATCGATTGGTCAGCACTTCAGGCAGAATTTGATTGGCTGCAATCTCTGCAAAACTGTCCCCAAGACCCGCGTTACCATGCAGAAGGAGATGTTCTCACCCACACGCGCTTAGTTTGCGAAGCGTTAGTTTCCTTACCGGCTTGGCGAGAATTACCAGCTACAGAACGTGCTGTTTTATTTGCAGCCGCTTTACTGCACGATATTGCCAAACCGACTGCTACTATTATAGAAGAAGATGGCAGCATCACATCAAAAGGGCACGTTCGCCAAGGCGCAAAGATGGCGCGACAAATCCTCTGGCAATTGCACGTACCATTTCATCAACGAGAAGCAATAGTTGCCTTAGTGCAATATGGTAGTCTGCCATTATGGTTTTGGGATAAAACCAATCCGCAACGTGCTGTAATCAAAGCCAGTCAATTAATTCGATGTGACTTGCTAGCATTATTGGCAGAAGCAGATGTAAGGGGTCGCGAATGTGAAGATCGAGAACAATTGCTAGAACGCATTCAGTTTTTCCGCGAATTTTGTCAGGAAAATGAATGTTTCGATCGACCGCGACATTTCCCCTCCCATCACAGTCGATTTGTGTATTTCCAAAAAGAAAACGGCTATCCCGATTATGCTGCTTTTGATAATACCAGATTTGAGGTAATCCTGATGTCAGGATTACCAGCTGCCGGGAAAGATTATTGGATTCGGGAAAATCTGCCAGATGCGAAAGTAATCTCTCTCGATGAATTGCGAAAAATCCTGAAAATATCCCCAAGAGACGAGCAAGGTGAGGTGATCGAGAAAGCCAAATCAATGGCGAAAGAATACCTGAGATCCCATCAATCTTTTGTTTGGAATGCTACAAATATTTCTCGGCAATTGCGTTCTGGTTTGATTAGTTTATTTTCGGCATATCAAGCACGAATTCGGATTGTTTACTTAGAAGTTCCTTGGGAAGAGTTGCTGCGACGCAATAGCGATCGCAATTGCGTCGTCCCCGAAGCTGTAATATGGAAAATGTCGCAGCGATTGGAAGTGCCAGACATCACGGAAGCTCATATAGTAGATTGGCTTGTCGATGCGGGATAGCGCTCAGATGGTAGCGAAGACAGCGCACCTAATAGAGTAAGTAGTTCGTAGGGTTTGTCAGAACTGATAAAATTAGGGTACTCTCCAAAAATTTTGGTTTTGACGAGCCTACGTATAAAATTTCAACGGTATGAGTTACGATAACGCTTGTAAGTATTTAGCAGAACGTTTTCCGGCTGATTTTACCCGGTGGCTTTTAGGAACGGAAACCGCTAGAATTAGAGTATTGAAAACAGAACTAGATCTAGAACCAATTCGGGCAGATTCGGTTAGCTTTTTGCGAGTTGGCGATCGAATTTTGCATTTAGAATTTGAAACCGATCCCTATTCCAAACCGCCGATTCCTTTCCGAATGTTAGATTATTCAGTCAGGTTAAAGCGGAAATACGATCGGGATGTAGAACAATTTGTCATCTTTTTGCAGCAAAGTTCTAACGAAATAGTTTTCACCACCGAATATAGGGATAGAACCACAGTCCACCAGTATAACGTAATTCGTTTGTGGGAACAAGACCCTGCCATATTTTTAGATAATCCTGGTTTGTTACCTTTGGCGGTATTGACGAAGAGTGATTCGCCCCGAACTTTGTTGGAACGAGTTGCCGAAAGACTTGATAGAATAGAAAACACACAACGACGACAAGGAGTCGCTGCTTGTACTGGAATTTTAGCTGGTTTACGCCTTGAAGCAAATTTAATCCGTTCCATTTTGAGGGTTGATATTATGCGACAATCTGCTTTTTATCAAGATATTATCCAAGAAGGAAGACAAGACGAAGCACTGTTATTTGTTACCCGCCTATTACAGCGCAAATTTGGGGAAATTGATGTTGTAATTCAAGAAAAAATCCGCAGTTTATCTGTCGAAGAATTAGAAAATTTGGGAGAAGATTTATTAGAGTTTTCCGCAGTCGCAGATTTAGAGGCGTGGTTGGGATAACTGCAACTCTAATCCCACATCTCATTCCAATGGCGGTAAAGTAAGTCAGGTTATCATAAGCAGCGACAAAAGCTCAGAGTTGCTGCTTATAGCAAAAGTCAAAAGTCACCCGATGCCAGGATTTTGGATTTTGGATTTTGGATTTTCTCCGCCTTATATCCCGCCACTGATTCGGAGTACCGAATTCAGTGGGGGACGAGGGCGCGAATTAGTTAAGCTTTTCAACCAAAGAAACCTGGTTTCTCACCCTCGACTTCAATAGTGGACTGGCGCTCTAGCTCCCAATTGCCAATTTTCAATTCTGAGATGTCTGACAATTAGGATGAGCTAATGCGGTACTGTGCGGTGTAACATTAGCAGTATTAGCGGTGAGGACAACCTTACCATCAGGATCGGATCTCCAACCAGTAGCTTCGACAATTCCATTAGTAAGTGAAGGTTCTTTTTTCCCCCACTGTCCCACTCCGCCACTCCCCTGTCCTGGTGTCAATCTTAGATCGATCCAACTCGCTTGAGACTCAAGTGCTTGCAGGGGACTGGGTGGCAAACCACCTCTACCGATAACAGTGAATTGACTTCTGGGCGAATTCCCACGGCGACAAGAAGAAGTAACTAACGCCGTCGCATCGATGAGATTTCCTGGCAATTCTATCAAACCAGCACTGGGGTTAACATCGGGGGTGTTGACTGTGACGGTACCGCTTAAGGAAGAATCTGCACCAGTGGCGGTGATGTCGCTAGTAGAGAGCAATGCGGGATCTAAAAGGTTGGTATCGTTAGTGTTGAGTAAGGTTTGCAATTCTTCGGTAGTGCGCGACTGTGCGCCAAAAATGCCTTGAGCGTTGATGGTAACCGTACCGCCTCTATCATCTAGAGAATTGGCGCTGATATCGCTATTTTCTAAAGCGACGAGGGTATCTGTGTCGATCGCAATATTGCCGCCGATGATATTATTTCCCTGTGCGTTGGTAGTAATCCTGCTATTTTGGCGCAATATTAAAGAGGAAGATTGCAGTTCGATACTAGCTTGATTTTGTGTAGTAATATCGCCGCCGACAGTTTCCGTGCTGATTTCTGCCCGATTTTCCATATAAATGGAATCAGCAGCGACTGTGATATTGCCAGCCGTACCGTTCCCCAAACTCGTACTATTTAATGACGCACCATTGGTGATGGAAAGGTAACCTGTAACAATATCGATGCTACCGCCATTACCCACGGCACTATTTTCTGCTGTGCTGACTACCGTAGTAGGCGAGCTGTCGCTGGCCTTACCATCCAAGGATACGCGATCGCTCGCGACGATCGTCACATTGCCGGCGTTACCTTTTGCAAAGGTGGTCACGCCCAGTGTAGCGCCTCCCCTCACGCTCAAAGAGTTGGTGGTGATGTTGATATTACCGCCTTCACCCACAGCATTCTCTTCTACTGTACTCAAAGCTCCACCGGGGGAGCCAATGCTACCGGTACCATCAAAGGAGACACTATCGCTGGCGATAATATTTATATTTCCGGCTTTACCCTGTGCAAACGTGCTGGCACCCAATATAGCGCCGCCGGTAACACTGACAGACTTGGCGGTGATGTTGATGTTACCTCCAGCACCGACAGCGTTTGTTTCCTTTGTACCCACGGTGCTGGCGACTCCACCGGGCCCACCGTTGCTATTGACGCCATCAAAGGAGACGGTATCGCTGGCAATAATAGTGATGTCTCCTGCTTTACCTTGTCCTAAAGTACTGGCATTCAGTACTGCACCCCCGGTAAGCTGCAAGGAATTGGTAGTAATGTTGATGCTACCCCCATCACCGAAGCCATTCTCTTCTACGCTGCTGGTGGCTTGGCTGGACGCGCCTTCGCTATTTTGACCGTCAAAGGAGACAGTATCGCTAGCGACTATAGTTATCTTTCCGGCGTTACCTTTTCCAAATGTGCTGACATTCAGGAGAGCGCCTTCGGTAATGTGCAAGGATTTGGTGGTGATGTTGATGTCACCTGCATTACCTACAGCCTCGTCTTTGACTGTGCTGGCGGCTTGGCTGGATGCTCCGTTGTTGCCAGTACCGTTAAAGGTGATGCGATCGCTCGCTATAATTGTGATGTTTCCTCCATTACCTTGTCCGAATGTGGTGCTACTCAGGAGGGAACCTTCGGTAACGGTCAGCGATTCAGTATTAATGTTGATGTTGCCGCTATTGCCAATGGCATCGGGATTGAGGTTGTTTTCTATTGTACTCGAAGCAATTGTCAAAGCTGCGATCGCATTTAGAGAGATGTCTCCTGCGATTGTTTCTGTTGTCCCCAAGCCTTTACCTATGCCAGCAGTCAGGAGACTGTTTCCGGAAATATCTATATTTCTGCCACTGATGGTAATGCTACCACCTCGATCGCCGATCGCGTTGATACCGCTTTTATTGATAATTGACACATTTGCTAATGGGACAGGCGAGACGCCTATCCCACTATCCCCACTATCGGGAAATTGTAAAGATGTTTGATTAAATGTCTCTACATCAGTATTTACTCCTACTGTTCCTTCTCCTGCCAATCCACCCAACTCAACACGACCGCCGGCACTCTGCAAAATGCCGCCATCAATAATTACATTGCCGCCGACTAATGCTAAAGTATTGCCGTCTCGAACTTCTAGGGGATTTAAGCTGCGATCGAAACTTTCTTTTGTGCCAGTAGTACCGAATTCCTGACCTTTTCCTTGCACGCGAATTTCGCCTGGATTCGCGCCATATTGCAAGCCAACGGGTACGTTGACGCTCAGCAATGGCGTTTGGGTATTTGTGGTGCTAAACTCTATGCGATCGGCAAATTTAATAGTGTTTGCCGTTGAAGCAAAAAACGAGCCACCGATATTCAATTGTGCGTTAGGGCCAAAAATAATTCCATTTGGATTGAGTAAAAATAAGTTGGCGACGCCGTTAGCGCGAATTAACCCATCAATATTAGATATCGAGTTACCCGTTACCCTGGTAAATATATTCTGAATATCCAGTTTATTGTTGAAAAGTACTTCTGTACCGGTGGGTACGGAAAATTCCCTAAAACTGTGAAATAAGTTGCTACCTGCTGCGGTTCCTCCTTCTATGAGGTTGGTATTACCCTGTGGAGTAACTGTGGAATTTACCGGCAGCGTTGCATCGGGGACGATTTGGCCGATTGCGTGTTGCGCCAACGGACACATCCAGAAACTGAATAATGCAGGCCAAAACAGGAAAGAGCATTTTTTCATAGCCGTCTATTTTTTTTAAGTAACGTCTTTATTCGATTTGACAATTACTCGCACGTTCCAGGAGTAATCGCCAGCCAGCGGAAGCAAAACGCGCCAGCCAATACATCCAAAAAGAAGTCGGAACTAGCCAAGTAATCGGTAAATGTCCGACAGGTACATCATCAGTGAAAGTTATTTCATTGTAGCCGATCCATTTTTCGCCATTTCGCCAACCTACTCGTTCGGCTAGTTGATGGTAATCTTTGTTAACTTCATTGTAAATTTTATTGATTATGCTGAATCCAAAACGTCCTTGGCTGTAATGAATCCAAAGGCGATCGATCTTACGCAATTCTGCACAAGGAAATTTTTTCATATCATCTTGAGTCAGCAAGCAATCTTTGCGTTTATCTGCACCAGCAATTGATAACATCAGTGTTCTGGTTTCTAAATCTGCTTCTTTCCATTTTTTATTAGCGAGTAAGTCGCGTAGTTTTGTATAGTCAGGATTAAGATTTGATATCATGTTTGGTGGAGTAATATGAGGATATTTTTTTACCGCAGATGTGTGCAGATGAACGCAGATGAACGCAGATGAAGAGTTGGAATTTGGGTTTTTTTATTTTAATTGAGGTGTTGGGTTAAGGTGGCTCGATCGCACACGACAGTTTCCCATTTTATATCGCGATTTGATATGTTTTGGTAATTAAATCGATTGACAAAGTTTTTGGCGATTTCCTCAATTTCGACAAGTTGGGATGTTTCGGAAATTTCCAGACCTAGTACTGCACTATTGGTGTTATTTTTGATGATAATTTCCGGCCAAGGTCTGACCGATATGTTGAGTTGTTTTTCTAAATCTATGACTAATCCGATGATATGTCCTAACAGCCAGCCTGAGTAAATTTCTCTATCATTTTCATTTGCAGTTGTTGCTGTCAGTACTAAAAATTGTGGCGTTTGCGTATGTAAATCGATTATCTCAAATATGCTTTCCCAACTGATTTTACCAGCTAATGCTTGTTCGGCTAATTTAGCGGCGCGATCGAATTCGCTTTGCAATATTTTGGCGGTGGAACGGGAAACATTTCGCGCACTATTTTGGCATGGTTCAATTGCTGTGATAATTGGTAACCAATCTCTTGGCAAAACGCGATAATTTCTGCCTGCTTCGCTTAGCGATATTGGCTGAATCCAATCGTGTTGAGATAAATTTTGGAAAAAATGCACCAGCAAATTTTCTGTTTCTGGAAATGTCATATCCTGGGGATAATTCTGACAACTCCAAGCGGCTAACAACGCCCAAGTAAAGTTACCCAAAAACCCCCAAGCGTTGCCGTGAATTTGCCGCGATCTGGCCCATCCTCGCACCGCACGCAATAGTTTTTGGAACGACTCGAAGGGTAGGCGCTGACTGACGTTTTGGACGATCGCATCTGCTTCTAAACAACCTAATACTGCTTTCCAACTCACCGGATCGAATTTTTCCGGTAACGCTTCTTGTAATTTTTTTAGTTTTGCGATATCATGGGTTGTGCGAGCGACAAGCAGATCCAGACCGACCCCTTCTATCTGCATCCTCAACACTGGCACGATCGCATCTTCTACTAATATTGCTTTTTCGCACAAATCTTGCAATTTCTGTTGCACGCTTTCCAAAAATGCCGACGCGGATAAATCGGCGGGAATTAAACACATCGCATCGATATCGCTATGCAAAGTCTGCACTCCCAAACGTGCTGAACCCAATAAATGTAACGATGGCGGAAAACCCAAACACTCTTGACAAGCTTGTTCTAATACTGATAAAATACTTTCCCGATGCTTTTGTTGTTCTGGTGAAAGTTCTGGTGCCAACTTGTTCGCAATTTGCATTAAGTTACTGACAAGCTTACTGGCAACACATTCAACTTTTGCTGTTCCCAACTCCACCAAGTAACGCACCTGGAAAGGTTCGTCACCTTGGCGCGAGATTAAAGCGATCGACTCCACAGGAAAAGTGAGGGGATGCCACTCAGGCAACTGGGATATCGCTGCTGGTGCTGTGCGAAACTGACCGACACTTAAATGCGGTGTAAATCCGGCAGATGATTTGGTGCTTTGCTCGTTGCACTGAGGAAATATTTGTTGTAAAATTGATTGTAATTCATGCAGTGCCGATCGCGGTTCGGCAACGGGACGCAACCAAGCAGTACAGCTAGAATGATGTGTAAAAGTAGCGAAATTTTCTAGGGTAATTGCAAAAGGTTTTATCTCTCTTAATGCTTGAGCGATCGCATTTGCGGCTGACTCAAAATATTCTGCAGGTAAAAAACCGTACAGCAGGTTAATATGAGGCATCCAACGATCGAATCTGCGATCGAAACGGCGGCGGATTGTTTGAATTGGCGGCCAAATTTCCGCAGGTGGAATTAGTACCACTGCACTTTGATAAACTGGAGGTATTGTTTGCAAAGATAAATCGATCGACGATCGCAATACCGCTTTGATGCCAAAATGATCTGAGGGATAGAGAGTTGATTCAGTATCGGGAATTGCTTCGTTCGCAAACAGTTCGATCGACTGCGGTATCCAACGCTTATCCTCATCCCGCCACAGAATGCGATCTAATCGCGCCACTTCTCCCGTTAAACTCATCAATGCTGCAAGCGGATTTTGTTGCGGGTCGAAAGTGTAACCGGCTGATTCTGGATGCAATTCCTGCCAAACATCAATATAGTTATTTTCCGTGAATATTTCTGCCAATTCATCATTTCGGATATTAAAATCTCCGATAATTGCACAATCACCCGGTTGCGTTTTTAGATATTCCAGTAATATACTGATTTGATGGGTACGTTTTTCGATCGCATTGCGTGCGCGATCGCTTGTCAAATGCACCGCCGCTACCTGCAATTGCTCATCGTTTACCAGCCAAGTTCCCACCAGCACTCGCTTGTGCTGTGAATACTCATGTTCGACTAAGGTAAATGGCAACTTCGATAAAATTAGAATACCATGAGATGGAAGCGTCGAGCCAGAGGGCGATTCCGAAATAAAGTAATCCCGTACCCAATCTTGCGTTAACAGAAATTCCAGCAGTGGTAGCGTTACTTCTTGGAGAGCGATAATATCTGCATCGCAAGAACGCAGATGTGCGGCGATAACGGGAATACGCTTTGCTGTTTGAATAATCTCCGATTCGTAAGTATCGCAAAGAACATTCAAACTCACTATTTTTAAAGTATTTGATTTGGTTGATATAGTGCGATCGACTGGTTGCCAGCTTGGCGATATATACTCGTAAACAGGTCGCGCCTTAAATGTCGATATTGTAGATTTAGTAGTATCCGAGTTATTTATTTGCACTTGTGCTGGCGTTACCCATGCCGTTGGCGGTAACTCATCTGTAGAGACGAGATCGAGATGACGATCGCGATCCCAGACGATCGTATCTTGGCAGCGAAAGTAGCGGATACGATGCCAGGGAATATCTCCATCTGCTTGCCATTCTATCAGCGGTTTTTCCCAAATCCTCTCCTCCCACCTGCGATCGCGATAGCCGATCGTAAAAGCGTTGGCGTTCAACCGCCCATCCCATACAATCCGATGGTATACTTCGCGACTGGTTGCCATTTTTTGCTTTTCTGAGTTCGGCTTCGACATATTAGCTAGGGCGTCGGGGATAGGGGAAGAAGCTAAAAAAGGCAGGCAGGATGCCTACCCCACAAGAATTTTTAGAGATGTCTATTACACCTTGGCGTTGCATACATGGCTCTTTTCTAATTCTAGAGGCTGGATAGGAGAACCACTGACAGCTGACAACTGACCAACAGAGAATTGTTAAGATCTATAAAGAAACATTTCTGTAACCAGACAAGTGTTGGGAATGCTGACGAAAGAGCCGATCGAAATAACTCAATCCAACGAGCTGCCGGCGGGTGGAACTGACCCCACTCGCTTTGACAACAAAGAAGCTTGGTATCCCGTTCACTATATTGAAGATCTAGACAAATCAAAGCTGACCAAATTTACGCTCTTGGGTCAAGACCTGGTAATTTGGTGGGACAGAGAAGCACAGAATTGGCGGGCATTTGAGGATCGGTGTCCTCATCGTCTCGTACCGCTTTCTGAGGGGAGAATTGCCGAAGATGGCTTGTTGGAATGTCCTTATCACGGTTGGGCCTTCAAAGGTGATGGCAAGTGCGATCGCATTCCGCAACAACTTCCCGGTAACACAGCTCACGAGTCGAAACGCGCCTGCGTAGCATCCCTACCCACAGCAGAACGACAAGGATTGCTTTTCGTTTATCCCGGAAAGCCGGAAAATGCCCCCAAGGTGAATATCCCCATAGTCGAACCAATGGTAGAATCGCCGGATGAGTGGATTTGCCTAAACACCTTTCGGGATTTGCCTTACGATGCCTTGACTGTCCTGGAAAACGTCCTCGACGCCAGTCACGTCCCCTTCACCCATCATCGTTCTGTGGGAAATCGCGCCAATGCCGCCCCGGTGGAACTGGAAGTGGTAGAATCCGGCAAACAGGGTTTCAAAGGTATTTGGGAAGAAGGGCCGCGCAAAGGCAAGCTGGGACGGCAAGACACCACCTTCATCGCCCCCGCCTTGATGTGGCACGACCTCACCTCCAAACAGTTTGGCAGAACGCTGACTGTTGTCTACGCTACCCCGATTCGCAAGGGAGAATGTCGCGTATTTGCGCGTTTCCCGTTTAAGTTTTCTTCCAAGTTGCCGGGATTGTTTATTAAACTAACTCCGCGCTGGTATTCCCACATCGGACAAAACAGCGTTCTGGAAGACGATCAGATTTTCTTGCATTATCAAGAACGTTATCTGGAAGCGAAGGGTGGCAGCGTTAATTATGCCAAGGCGTGTTATCTGCCAACTCGTGCAGATTCTTTCGTGTCGTCGTTGCGAAAGTGGGTGAATGAATACGAAGCTGACCCGTTTCCGGGTGAGAGTCTGTCGCCACCATTATCTACAGAAATTTTGCTCGATCGCTACCATTCCCACACAGTAAAATGTGCCAGTTGCAGTAAAGCACTTACCAATATTAAACGGATAAGATGGGGAATCGGAATTGCAGGTGCGATCGCTTGGTTAATACTTCCTATCCTCGCCCTCACTTTCAGTAATTCTGCCATTCTCCTGACAATTATGTCATCTGTTCTTACATTGCTAGCCGGATCTGCATGGCTTTGGTTGGGCAAACTAGAGCGACAATTATATCGAGGACGATCGGTACCACTCCGCAATCTGCCAGAGAAGAAAAGGGAGTAAGATGGGACTCGCCCCTCTTTACTCCCCATTGTCCATGTATGTGTAGCGATCGATGTTTATAAGACTTACCCAACTGGCGCTATGATTGGGGTGCGTCAGAGAATCTTTCCCCTCGCTTTATCGATCTATAACGAAAGTCTGACGCACCTTACAGTTGATTGATTTTAGGCGATTCTTTTTGCCTCCACAGTTTGCGGCAGTTTTAAAGGTTGTTGCAAATCAGAAATTTCTAACTCCCATCCATTAGCTAGGGTCAAAATTTTTCCCTCAGTTCCCGGTCTTTCGTCAACAACTTCCTCTTCTAAGTCTTTCTTAGCTACATAAACGATCAGATGTCCGTTAGTATGGCGGCGCAACATCACTTTCATTAGATTTACTCCACAATTTCTAATTCTTTCTTCCGACAGCCGACAATGAAACCTCTTTCCAGAAAATGCACTGCATAGATGTAGGAGGTTTGCAAATATGTACCGATGCCAACGATATAACCTACTTCGCCTTTTTTGGCTAGCGTTGCACCAATTTCTTGACCGGGAAAAGTCCCATCATTGCGAATTAACTTGCGAGTCCGCACTTTTTGGGACATTTCAAAGGCCGGGGGGCCATCCAACTCAATTTCATCCGATATCATTATGCGCTCCTCCTATCGTTTGCCAAGTTGAGTAATTCCTGAACAGTTAAACTGCGTTTTACTTGTACAGAAAAATTTCTTACCCGCTCTAAAATTGATTGGGTTTCATCTGGATTAAGCTCGATACCGTGCTGTTGGAATACATTAGAAAGTATATGCCGACCTGAATGTTTGCCGATCGCTAAATATCGCTGCCGTCCGATATCTTCCGGTGCAAACGGTTCGTAAGTGACGGGATTTTGCAGTACGCCATGAGCGTGAATACCAGCTTCGTGAACAAAGGCATTTTCGCCAACAATTGCTTTCCAAGGTGGCACAGTACCGCCAGATGCTCTTTCGACAATGCGGGAGAGTTCGTGAAAATGCCGAGTATTGATTCCCAGATCTAAATTATAGATTTGTTTGAGCGCCATTACAACTTCTTCTAAGGCGGCGTTACCCGCTCTTTCACCCAATCCGTTCACAGTGGTATTTACAGATTTGGCACCTGCTAAAACACCTGCGGTCGCATTTGCTGTTGCCATCCCTAAGTCGTTATGGGTGTGCATTTCTACAGGAATTTCTAACAAGGAAACGAGTTCGCTTACTTTCGCGTAGGTACGGAAGGGATCGAGAATACCGACCGTATCGCAGAAGCGAAACCGCGATGCACCTAATTCTTCGACATAGAGTGCGACATCGAGGAGAAAATTTTCATCTGCTCTCGAAGAATCTTCGCCACCAACTGATACATATAAACCTCGATCGAGCGCAAAATTGACGGTTTTTTCTAGCTGGGAAAGCATTCCCCGCCAGTCGCCTTGGAATTTAGCATCGATTTGAATATCCGAGACGGGAATCGAGATATGTACTCGCTTTAAGCCGCAAGCGATCGATGCTTCAATATCGCTCTTAACGGCACGGTTCCAACCAAGGAGTTGCGCTTGCAAACCTAAGTCCAGAATCCGAGCGATCGCTTTTTGTTCTTCCCGTCCCATTGCGGGAATACCTATTTCTAATTCTTGCACGCCTATCGTATCTAGGAAAAGTGCGATCGCGATTTTTTCTTCTGCGCTAAAAGCAACACCCGCAGCCTGTTCGCCATCTCGCAGCGTCGTATCGTTAATCTGAACTCGATTCATAATGCTCCTCTCTCTCTCTCTCGTTTTCTATTTATCCAATACTTTTTATTCCTTTACATAGAGATGGGAAGTTTTTTCGATTATTTTGGTTTTCCAATATTTTTAGTTGACAACCAAAAAAATTTCCACTTCCCATCTCTTTATCCTAGTTGCCTGCCATCACAACGCACTGTAAATTAAATACGTGTCAGTTTGTGGTAAGGCTTAGCTTTCTTCAGCGGATCTTCAAAATCGCCCATGATTTTTTTGAGCATCTGCTGATATATTAACGCCCACAGCAGTAACAAGCCTGCTGAAAAAAACATACTTACCATGAGAGGAGCCTCCTAATGTTAGCTAAAGTGGAGATTTGAGTTTTAACAAATGCAGTTCTTGGCCAGGAATTAAACAAATTAATTTATTTAATTAGGCTATCTTCTGCGAGAAAATGAGCTAGATGAAAAGCCCGATCTTCAGTTTGCAAAAGAATCTGCTCGTACAAATAGCGGGTAGCGCGATCGCCTACACTTTCCGCTTGAGTTGCTTGGCGACGAATTAAATTAACGATCGCTTGTTCCGCCAGTAGATCGTGTTCGACCATCGAACGAGCCGGAAACGTTCCATCTGGTTCTATGGTGAAACAACATAATTCTGCTAGTTTCGTAAAGCTGGCTACGGGCGTTCCTCCCAAACCATTCAAGCGTTCTCCTAGACTGTGAACGTGACCTTGAACTGCTTCGTAACTTTCTTGAAAGAACTCATGCAGCGAGTAAAATTCTGCCCCTTCTACTACAAAATGGTGTTTTTGATATTGTAGGTAAAGCGCTTGCAAACTCGCTAGTGCAATATTCAATCCTTCCGTAACGGGAACCGTTACTTCCTGTCCCAATCCAATCGGATTTTCTTGTACTTCTCCAAAAGATTGTTTGAGGTTTAGTTGTGCCATTCATTTACTCCAGAATATAAGGACGTGGCTAATGTATTAATTGACAGCTAGTAATGAGTTCTCTTAACGATTCCCAATACTCTAACTCTATACTTGCCAACAACGCTGCAACCAATCTACTAACTCAGCACGAGAAGCGATGAATTGCAACACAGTACTGCGAACGAGAACAGCTTCGATGCTATTATTAATCTCGACCCGCAAAGAACCATCTGCCGGACACCAACAGGGAATTTTCAACTCTTGCAGACGGCGATGAACTTGCCAGCGATCGCGCCGGGAAACTTGGACAAGAAGACCCGTTAAAGTGTCAGAATTAGGAGGTTTAAACATAGTGTTAGGAATTGATTGCCTGTAGGTTTTTGAGTTGTTCTTCTAATTGCTCGATCCGAGAAACTAGACTGCGGATGACAGTTGCTTCGGGGTCTGGTAACTTTCCATGTTCCAAAGGACAACCTTTACCCTGTTTAGAAACAATTCGTCCTGGAATACCGACAACTGTGCAATCGGCAGGTACATCTCGCAGTACGATCGAACCCGCACCAATGCGAACGTTATCGCCAATTTTGATATTGCCGAGTACCTTCGCGCCTGCACCGACTACGACATTGTTCCCCAGCGTGGGATGGCGCTTACCGGTTTCTTTACCAGTACCGCCAAGGGTGACGCCTTGATAAATCAGTGCGTACTCTCCGACGATCGCAGTTTCGCCAATCACCACACCCATCCCGTGATCGATGAATGTGCCTTTGCCAATAGTGGCACCTGGGTGAATTTCAATTCCCGTCAACAATCGCCCAATGTGAGAAATTAAGCGGGGAATCAAACTAACTTTGCGGATGTGCAACGAATGGGCGATGCGATGCAAGCACAAAGCGTGAAAACCCGGGTAACACAACAACACCTCTAACCAGTTACGGGCAGCGGGGTCGCGTTCAAAAATAATCCGAAAATCTGCCAGTATCGCTTGCAGTTGGCTGTTGAGACATCGTTCCCGAGCGATCGAGTCTGTTAGGGATCTACCAATGCACATAAATTGCTCCTCAAATGGGGAGGCATTGCCAGTCCGTAAAGGGGTGTAAGGCTGTAGCATTTGCGGAGAAGTGGGTGAGTGGGGGAGGGGGGAGTGGG
>NZ_JACJPW010000159.1 GCF_014696265.1 Aerosakkonema funiforme FACHB-1375
GGGCTAGGGGCTAGGGGAAGAGGGGAAGAGGGGAGAAGGGACTAGGGGAAGAGGGGAGGAGGGAGAGGCTAATTGAAGCGGATTAGGTATTATCTGGCAGTGATAAGATCGGCTCATACAGGACACCTATGAGAATTATTATGGTACAAAGCAAAGTAAACAAAGATTTAGGTAAAAATCTAGAGTCTGGAGAAATTCTCCCCCACTCCCCCATTCCCCCACTCCCCCACTCTCCCGCTCCACTTCTGGGGGCAAGTTTGGCACAATTAACGGAGTGGGTACAACAGCAAGGTCAACCGGCATATCGGGGTCGTCAGTTGCACCAATGGATTTATCAACAAGGTGTGAGAAATATCGGGGATATTTCCGTATTTCCGAAACAGTGGCGGGAAGTTCAAGCTGATGTAAGTATCGGTCGATCGACTTTGCACTATCGCTCTGTGGCTCCCGATGGCACAGTTAAATATCTGCTGAGATTGGCAGACGATCGCATTATAGAAACTGTCGGTATTCCCACAGAAAAACGCCTCACCGTTTGCGTATCTTCGCAAGTCGGTTGTGCGATGGCTTGTGATTTCTGCGCGACTGGGAAGGGAGGTTTTACCCGCCATCTCGCACGTCACGAAATTATCGATCAAGTTTTGACTGTGCAGGAAGACTTTCAACGGCGAGTCAGCCATATTGTCTTTATGGGTATGGGCGAACCTTTATTAAATTTGGAAAATGTTGTGGGTGCAATTAAATCGCTGAATGAAGATGTGGGGATCGGACAGCGATCGATGACTGTTTCGACTGTGGGAATTCGCGATCGCATTCGCCAATTGGCTGAATATCAACTGCAAGTGACTTTAGCAGTTAGCTTGCACGCTGGCAATCAAAAACTGCGAGAACAGCTAATTCCCACCGCCAAACATTATCCATTAGAAGCTTTGCTTGCAGAATGTCGGCAATATGTAGAAATTACTGGTCGCCGATTGACATTTGAATACATTCTCCTAGCGGGAGTAAATGACTTACCAGAACACGCTGAAGAATTAGCCGCACAAGTGCGAGGTTTTCAAAGTCACGTTAATTTGATTCCTTACAATCCCATTCAAGAAGCTGACTATCAACGCCCGAATGCGAAACGAATTCAAGCTTTTGTTGCTGTCCTAAAAAAGCGCAATATTGCCGTTAGCGTGCGCTATTCGCGAGGATTGGAAGCTGATGCTGCTTGCGGACAACTGCGAAAGTCAAAAGTCAAAAGTTAAAAGTCAAAAGTCAAAAGTTAAAAGTTAAAAGTTAAAAGTCAAAATGAGCGGATGATAAGGACAGATTAATTATGTCAGATAAACCCTTTGATATTTGTGAGAGAACTTTCCAGTTTTCTGTTCGTATAGTCAATCTTTGCAATTTCCTAAGTGAAAAACCAGGCTCTGCAAGGGAATTAGCAAAGCAACTGATTCGATCGGGAACTTCTATAGGTGCGAATGTCGAAGAATCAAGAGCCGCACAAAGTACGGCTGATTTTATCCATAAACTAGAAATTGCTCCGAAAGAAGCTAGAGAAACTAGGTACTGGATAAAGGTTATTGTTGCTGCTAATATACAGCGCTTTGCGCTGTTATGAGGTACAGTTAGAAACAGAGAAACCCGGTTTTTCCAAAAAACCGGGTTTCTAGGGTGTACCTCATTACAGAGGGAACGGCTGTAATTCCTGAAAACAGATTGATACCCCTCTTGAATGAGACAAATGAATTGATGAATATTATTGCCGCCATGATAGTAAAATCTAAAGACAACAAAAAGAAGTAACTTTTGACTTTTTCAAGTTTTGACTTTTAACTTTTAACTTTTGACTTTCTCACCAAGGGCTACCAATCATCGTAAAACCTGCCCAATAGTAAGGATGGGAGAGATTTTGATTTCCTAGAGAAGCTAGTTCTGGTGGCAAAGGGACTCCTTCAGGTTGAGAATCGAGTCCGCGCACTTCACCATCTTCAATACGCACGACACCTTTAATCATAGCGATTTGTGCGTTCTGGAGCGCTTCTGCTTTGATAGGCGCAGATTTTAAGTTCTGATAAAATGCTGTCATCAGTGCCAAAGTGCCGCGATCGGACACGTACCACAAACTCGCCAAAGCAGATTTCACGCCAGATGCTACAGCTAAGCCTGCAAAGCCCAATTCGGCGTTTTCATCTCCTAAAGCTGTACGACAGGCACTCAATACTAACAGCTCGACTTGTGGTTTGTTCCATCCCATATCCCGCAATTGATTCAATTTAAGTTGGGAGTTCCAAAGTTGGATAAAAGAATTATTTGGTTTTCCTGGCTTGAATTCTGCGTGGGTTGCTAGGTGAATAATTCCAAAGGGATCGCTAGAGCGTTGGGATTTGAGATTTGCTAATGTAAATCCTTCATTGAGAAAAGATTTGCCTTGCCAGAGTTCTTTGGCGATGGTCGATAACTCTATTGGTACAGCTGGTAAAGGACTTAATTCGCTAAATTCTGAGGCTCCCATTGCCAAAACTTGAGAGTTTCTGATGTTTCGGTAATTGGTATCGACCAAATTAACGCTAGGAATTAGGCTGATGCTGTACTTTTCTACTAAAAACTTTTTCCCGTCGTGTAGGGCGGCTATCGGTATTGCTCTAAGACCTGAATCTAAAGAGAAGGCGAGAGTTTCTATACCTTGGGATTGCAGTTCGGCTTCGAGCGGTGCAATCAGCCACTGATAAAGTTTCTGGGCTGAATTAAGGTAGGAAGTTGTATTAATTTCATTGGGATCTGTTACTTTTGAGCGAAAATCGGCAACCACTTTGAGCAAAGTATCGCGATCGGCTTCTGGTATGCTGCGGTGAATGGGTTTGCCAAATGGCATCACCAAGACAATTTCTAATTGTTCTGGTTGTATAAATACATAAAGAATAGCTGGCTTTTTACCTGTCGTTTGAGATATTTGTTTAAGAATGTTCTGAATATGTGGTAGGGAAAGAGAATTTGGATTGTTTACAGGTAGATTTTCGCCAAAATAATTCTCATATTCCTGCTGCCTCAGCTGCTCAATTTGAGGTACAAATACATCGAACTGACCTCTTTGAAGAGCGGTGATGATGTTTTCGCGCAGTATAGGAATTTTATCCACAGAACTATTGGCGATCGCACCGTTATTGTCTGGCTGTATCGGCGGAGTTCCGAGATCTGTTGATATTCTAGTTCGATCGGATGACGATAGTGTCGTTTCCGGAGTGGGCGTTTGTGGCGTGGGCGTTTGTGGCGTGGGTGTTTGTGGCGTGGGTATTTCCGGAGTGGGTGTTTCCGGAGTGGGCGTTTGTGGAGTGGGCGTTTCCGGAGTGGGTGTTTGTGGAGTTGGTGTTTGTGGAGTGGGTGTTTCCGGAGTGGGTGTTTGTGGAGTGGGTGTTTCCGGAGTGGGCGTTTCCGGAGTGGGTGTTTCCGGAGTGGGTGTTTCCGGAGTGGGTGTTTGTGGAGTGGGTGTTTCCGATGATCCTTGAGTGATGACTTGCGTCCGACCCTGAATGAAAGGGCCCAAATAAGAGCCCGATCGCACAGTTTCTCCTGACCCACTGGTGATGTTGCCGACTGTTCCGTTCTTTGTGGCATCACCGGCTACATTAAAAGGTGTGTTCGACCCTCCTCCATGTCGAATAACGATCGCTCCTCCTCCCGTTCCTCCAGCAGTGGAAAGACTAGCATTTACACCATTTCTGTCAATAAAAGTACCCTGGGCGCGGAAAAACCGCTGGGTTGAAATATCGATCGTTCCACCAGTACCTTGACTTCCTCCTTGGGCGTTAATGTATTCAACTTGGATATCTCCTTGAGGATCGAGAGTAACGTTACCTGCTTTTCCGATGCTGGCGCTAGAGTTTATTTGTCTGGCGGTAATTTGGATGGGAGAGATGAGGGAGATCGAGCCTCCTAGCGTATTTCCAGAACTATTTAAATTGCCGCTTTCTATAAATCCAGCTTTGCTATTTAGGGTGATATTTCCACCTGCGAGCGTATCGGATTTAGCGATGATATTACCGCTAATAATGTTGCCATTAGCGTTTAATTGAACGTTTCCTGCATTTCCATTTGATAAACTGGTATTGAGATTGCCTACACTTATTGTGCCCTTATTGCTAGTGAGGTTAATGTTTCCTCCCGATGTCATAATATTGCTAGTTACAATATTATCTGCTGCTAACAATTCAATTGCCGAACCATTAGTTGTAAGATCGCTTGTAGCTGTGATTGTTCCGGTACCAGTGGGAGACTGAATTGTTACTGGCGCGTTGAAAGTAACTTGATCTCCTATATTAATAGCGCCTGATGAGTCACTGCGCCCGATAATGATGGAAGTAAAACCGGATTGCAAGGCACTAATTTCAGATGCGGTTAAATTTAGTGCGTTTGTGTCGTTAGCAGATGCGATCGCAATATTTCGATCTGGTGTTGTTGGTTGCAGTACTAATTTATTAGTACCTGTAACATCGCCTGTAAAATCTATTTCATTTGCGGTTAAAGTTAGCGGGTAATTGCCTGCTGCCAAGGTTGAGCCAAAGCTAATTTTAGCAGTTCCCAAGTTGAAATTGATATTGCCGTCAATCGTGACAGGGCCGTTAAATTTAATATCTCGATTGGCAGTTGTAATATTGCCTGCGATCGATACCTCTCCAGTGCCAATTTGATTGAAATCGGCATCCAAATCCAAATCGGCTGCTGGGGCAATATTTAGAGTGCCGTTGTTGTTGATAATGATAGCGCCTTTGTTTGTAGTAGTGAGAGGACTGTTAATAGTAAAGTTATTACCTGTGAGATTAATACCGCTTAAGGTATTTGTGTTAATTGTACCGTTGAAAGTAGTAGTACCGACGCCCGCGTTTTGAGTAATGCTAGCGGCTGCGATCGCACTTGTTTGGACATTATTCGCACTGTTGATAGTCAGGTTGCCCAAACGAGTATTGTTGCCTACATTACCGTTAAAAATAATGTTTCCCGTACCTGCATCTAGGATAAGGTTTCCGTTTCCATCAGTAGTGCCATTGATGGTAATGTCACCCCCAGATGTAGAGCCAGTGCTGAGGGTAACGTTATTAGCAATGGAAGTATTACCGTTTATATTAATGTTTTGTTCGGCAGTACTAATATCTGCATTTAAGCTAGCTGTACCAATTAAAGCAATTGAAGCGTTCTCGGTTCCTATAATAGGAGCGTTGACTGCAATTAAGCCATTGGGAGACTGAATTGTGACTGGATTTTTAAATGCGATCGAATTGTTAAATGTAATGACTCCATTACCGTCATTTCGTCCTATAGTGATAGAGGTAAAGATATTTTCCCATCGACTAATTTCGCTCGTCGTCAAATCTAAAATACTGCTGCTACCGCTATCTGCATCGGCTATTTGAATGTTTTGGCTGGGAGTCGAAGGCTGAAGGGTTAAATTACCCGTGCCGATCAGATTTCCACCAAAGTCGATTTCATCTCCGATTAAAGTGAGATTGCCAGTTTGTCCGTTTATATTACCGCTCAGATTGGCACCGATCGCAAATTGGAAGGTATCGTCTAATTTGCCGCCTACGATATTTTGAAAATCTCTGAAATTCAGGTTGCCATTGAAATTACCGACATTAATTCCTGTGATGTTCCAGATATTATTGTTATCTGTGCCAACTAGAGTACTGGGCGCTTTTGTTGTACCGACGATGTTTTCAATACTTACACCGCCAATAGCTCCTAAATTAATTGTTACAGGAGTAGTAAAATCTGAGTAATTGAGCGTGTCGCTACCAAGATTTCCATCGATCGTACCACTGAAATTAACCTCATTTTTAAATTGGAAGATATCGCTTGCACTACCGCCGATTAAGTTCTCTATATTATTGAATGTAAAGCCGTTGGGATAGCCGCTGAGACTGCCAGAATTAGCGCCTGTGATGTTCCAATTTGTATCTTTATTGCTACCAATAAGAGTTGCACCGCCTGCAATGTTTACGGGAGCATTGAAAGTGGCTGTATCGTACAGTGTAATTGTACCGGTGCCGTTTGCAACTCCGATAATAATTTCTGATATGCCCGGTTGCAGAAAGTTTAGTTCGGTGCTGGTAAGATCTAAAGTAGCGGTACTCTCGCTATCCTTTCCTCCCAAAGCGATTGCCTGACTGGCAGTAAACGGTTCGATTGTGACTTTATCCTGAGTGGAAATATTACCAGTTAAGTTAATTTCATCGCTTTTCAAACTTACGTTTCCCGTTCCAATTGCACCGTTGGCGTTGATAATTGCTACGCTTATGCTGGTAGGAGCAGTTAACGAGATCGCACCTGCATTTCCTGTAGTGGAACTGGAATCTAAATTGCCAGCATTTATAGTACTTTTATTGCTGTTGAAAGTAAGATTTCCGCCACTACCAGTACCTTTCACACTAGAGGAAACATTACCTACCGTAATATTACCTTGTGCGTTGAGTGCGATCGCACCCCCATTACCTGTCGCAGTTGAGTCATGATTAGCAGTAGAAGCATCAATTAAGTTGAGAGTGGTATCTGTAATTTCAATATTGCCAGTCGTACTCGTTATTTGAATTGCACCAGCATTTTCAGTCGTAGCATTAACAGCCGAAGCAAAAATTTGTTTAGTAGTAATATTCCCTAGCGCACTCAGGGTAATATTGCCACCATTGCCAGCATTAGCTGAAGCAAAAATACCGTTAGTTGTAATGCTGCTATTGCTGCTAATAACATTAATATTGCCGGCATTGCCAGCGGAAATCACTTGCGCTTTGATGTCACCTGTGGTAATCTTATTAAAAGCAGTAAGTTCGATATTGCCAGCGTTATTAAAACCACCGTTGGCATTAATTAAACTAGAAGTAATTGCGCCATTTTTACTGATAATTGTGATATTACCGCCAGCAGTGTTAGCACCGGTATCAACTCCAGAAGTGAGGTTAGCTGTTTGAATATTACCATTGGCCTTAAGTGCGATCGCACCTGCATTTCCCCCACTGGAACTGCTATCTAAATTGCCGACAGCGAGCGTGCCAGTGTTACTGTTAAGTGTAATATTGCCGCCAGTGCCAGTACCTTTGACATTCGCAGCGATATTACCGCTCACATTAATATTCCCTTTGGCTTGCAGATTAATTGCACCTGCGTTACCCCTAGCAGTCGAGTCATTGTTTGTAGAAGAAGAATTGATGACGTTTGGGGTGGTATCTGCGAGTGTAACCGCGCCAGTCGTACTGCTAATTTGAATATTGCCAGCATTTTCAATCGTAGCATTAACCGCCGAAGCAAGAATTTGCTTGGTGCTAATATTCCCCAACGCCATCAAGTTAATATTCCCGCCATTACCTGCATTAGCCGAAGCAAAAATACTGTCGGTTGTAATGCTGTTATTGTTGCTGGTGACGATAATATTTCCAGCATTACCAGATGAAAATACTTGCGCTTCTAGGTTACCTGTGCTAATCTGCTCGAAGGCAGTAAGTTCGATATCGCCAGCGTTACTAAAGCCGCCATTGGCATTAATTGAGCCAGAGTTAATCGCGCCATTTTGACTGGAAATAGTAATGTTACCGCCAGCAGCGTTAGTGCCGATATCGCTTCCGGAAGTAAGGTTAGCTGTTTGAATATTGCCATTAGCGGTAAGTGCGATCGCACCTGCATTTCCTGCACTGGAACTGGAGTCTAAATTTCCAACATTAATAGTGCTACTGTTGCTATTGAAAGTAATATCACCGCCTGTGCCAGTTCCTTTGACGTTCGCCGCTACATTACCGCTAACATTAATATTTCCTTCGGCTTGCAGAGTAATTGCACCCCCATTACCCGTAGAAGTAGAGTCACTATTAGCAGTAGAAGCATCAATTACAATTGGCGTAATATCAGTAATTTGAATATCCCCAGTGGTACTGGTAATTTGAATATTTCCCGCATTTTCACTTGTAGCATTAACAGCAGAAGCAACAATTTGCTTAGTAGTAATATTCCCTAACGCACTCAGGCTGATATTGCCACCATTGCCAGCATTAGCCGCAGCAAAAATCCCGTTAGTTGCGATCTCGCTATTGCTGCTGTTCACATTAATATTGCCGGCATTGCCAGCGGAAATAACTTGCGCTTTGATGTCACCTGTAGTAATCTTATCAAAGGCAGTAATTTCGATGTTGCCAGCGTTACTAAAACCACCGTTGGCATTAATTAAATTAGAAGTAATTGTGCCATTTTTACTGATGATTGTGATATTACCGCCCGCAGCGTTAGCACCGGTATCAACTCCAGAAGTAAGGTTAGCTGTTTGAATATTGCCGATGGCAGTAAGTGCGATCGCACCTGCATTTCCTGCACTGGAACTGCTATCTAAATTGCCGACATTTATAGTACCAGTGTTACTGTTAAGTATAATATCGCCGCCTGTACCAGTCCCTTTAACGTTCGCAGCGATATTACCGCCTACATTAATATTTCCTTCGGCTTGCAGATTAATTGCAGCTGCGTTACCTGTGGCAGTTGAATTATTGTTTGTAGTAGAGGTATCTATTACAATTGGCGTCATATCGGTAATTTCAATATTTCCAGTGGTACTGGTAATTTGAATATTTCCGGCATTTTCAGTCGTAGTATTGACAGCCGAAGCAACTATTTGCTTGCTAGTAATATTCCCCAGCGCACTCAGGGTAATGTTGCCACCATTGCCAGCATTAGCTGAAGCAAAAATCCCGTTAGTTGCGATCTCGCTATTGCTGCTGGTGACATTAATACTGCCGGCATTGCCAGCGGAAATCACTTGCGCTTTGATGTCACCTGTAGTAATCTTATCAAAGGCAGTAATTTCGATGTTGCCAGCGTTACTAAAACCACCGTTGGCATTAATTAAATTAGAAGTAATTGTGCCATTTTTACTGATGATTGTGATGTTACCGCCCGCAGCGTTAGCACCGGTATCAACTCCAGAAGTAAGGTTAGCTGTTTGAATATTACCGATGGCAGTAAGTGCGATCGCACCTGCATTTCCTGCACTGGAACTGCTATCTAAATTGCCGACAGCGAGCGTGCCAGTGTTACTGTTAAGTATAATATCGCCACCTGTGCCAGTACCTTTGACGTTCGCGGCGATATTACCGCCTACATTAATATTCCCTTCGGCTTGCAGATTAATTGCACCTGCGTTACCTGTGGCAGTAGAGTTATTGTTTGTAGTAGAGGTATCGATCGCAACTGCCAGACTATTGTTAATGTTGATACTGCCACCAGTGCTGATAATCTCTATTCTACCGCCATTGTGAAAAACAGAATTTTCAGCAGCAGCAATAATTTCTTTTGTGTCAATATTACCTGGCGCAGTGATACTTATATTACCAGCATAACCCGCATTTGCTTGAGTAACAATTCTACCTGTAGTAATAGCACTGCTATCGCTTTTAACTGTAATATTGCCGCCGTTTCCTGCTGTCAAAATGCCCGTTTCAACAGAGTCAGTAGTAATATTACTAAAGGCTGTGATTTCAACATTGCCACCGTTACCGTTGGAGGTATTAGCATTAATCGAAGTAGCCGTAATTGCACCGTTTTGGCTGGCGATGGTAATATTACCAGCAGAGCCTGTAGTGCTATTGCTGCTGCCAGAAGTCACAGATGATGCGATGACACCTGCATTGCCACGGAGTAGGATCGTACCCCCATTACCTGCAATAGAACTGGAATCAATAATACCAGCTTTGGTGTTAATAATTCCTAAGTCGCTAATGAGAGCAATATTTCCCCCATAGCCGTTACCAGTAGACCGGGAATAAAGGTTTGCAGTAGCGATGCCTTTGGGTCCATATAAGTATATCCTGCCTCCATTACTGCTAGAACTGGTATCTAAATTTCCGGCAGTGGTATCGATATTACCAGCGATACTGCTGATTTCAATTACTCCACCGGGATTGGTGATATTATTAGTAGTAATATTTTGGTTAGCGTAAAACGAAATGGTGGCGTTATTTGTTCCTACAACATTAAAACCGTTAGTATTTATCGAGCCAAATTCCCCAGGCGATCGCAAAGTAATAAAGCTATTAAATATGACATCACCAGCCATAGTAATAGCACCGCTGCTATTTTCCCTTCCTATAATTGTGGTGAAGAAATTCGGTTGCAAAGCTTTGATGTCTTCTGACGTTATTTCTAAACTGTTTGGATCGATATTGCTATTGCCACCAAGCACAATATTTTGGTTTACTGTTGATGGCTGAAATGTCAAATAGCCACTGCCGCTTACGGAATTTACACCCCCAAAAAAGTTGATCTCATCTGCCGTTAAAGTGAGTGAATAACCAGATATATTCAAGCTTTTATTAAATGTTATTGTTCCCGTCCCTCCATCAAAAGTTGTACTGCCTATAAGATTAACATCGCTGTTAAAAGTAAGGCCGTTTTGTGTAGGAAATATCTGACCTGAAAATTCAATATTCAGAGCGCTAGCAAAGTCCAATCCAACTAAAGGAATTGATTGGCCGACATTACCGTTTATCCGAATTGTACCGTTACTTCCTGCCGAAAGCATCAAAAAATGGCTACCATCTACTGTGCCATTGAAAGAGATATCGCCTGTATTTGAACCTGTATTTATAAAGAGATCGTTTAGCAGAGTTACTGGGCCATTGATGGCGATATTTCCACCGCTAGAGTTAGCATTAGAGGTAATATTACCCGTAGTGATATTGGTGGAACCATTAATAACAATTTGACCGCCGCTATCAACCATAGTGCCAGCAGAAGCATTGATATTTCCTGTGGTAACGCTATTTCCAGTCAGAGCAATATTGCCGCCGTTACCTAATGTGATACCTCCCACAGCATTGATACCACCTGTGTTGATATTACCCATAGAAGCAGTGATGTTGATGTTGCCAGCATCACCAACAGAAGTAGAATTCAAAACTCCTACGTTAATATTGTTGTTGTCGCTTGTGAGGGAAATATCTCCACCTCCCGAACTAATTGCCGAGTTGACAAAGATGCCGTTGGCACCCGTGCCAGTTGTCGTGCTGTTTTCGATCAGGTTGATATCACCGCCTGTTGACGAGAGCGTTCCATCTATGCGGATACCTTCGGCACTATCGCTACTGCCGTTGAGGTTAATATTGCCGGTTGTTGATGATATCGATACGCTTGGATCGACTTTTATTCCCCAAGAACTACTGTTAGTTCCATTGATATTAATACTACCTTTACCTGAAAAGAGGGGTGCATAAATAAACACGCCTCCTGTTTTTCCAGTCAGGCTGATATTGCCGTCATTTGTCGTAATGCTATCTTTGACTGTAATATTGTTACCCGCTGACGCATTCAATCCCACTCCTGGAGTGGTAATATTAACGGGAGCGCCACTATCAAAGATAATATTATTGGTTGCTTGTAGCGTTACATTTGTACTGGCATTATTAATCAAGTCAACGCCGATCGTATTTCCACCTTTGTCCGGATCGGCAAATTCATCTACTTCCGTCAGATCGACAAAATCTCCGGTAGAAGCTTGCACAATAATATCTGTAGGATCGAGTAAAAGCATCCCTGGATTACCCTGGGGAGCTAAAGTATTAACATTTCCTTTGAAGTCCAAAAATTCTCGACCGGATACTTCGACAAAACCTCCATTTCCCGATAAAATACCTCCACGAGCAGTAATGTTGCCAAAAGTCCGGTTAATCTCGTTTGCCCAGACAATTACCCGACCGCCGTTGCCATTGACTAAAGCATCAACAGCAATGGTAGAATCATTACTAATAAAAGTGCGAGAAGCATTCGGAACTGCACCCAAACCTTTGTAATCGCCGCCAATCAAAACAGTGCCGCCGCCAGAAGTACCAGAGGCATTAATATCAGCACTGACAAGACCGACTTTATCGCCCAAAACTTGTACTCTGCCTCCGGTTTGTCCGGATACGTCGATCGTACCGGATGCGATCGCACTACTTCCCTGTGTTGGTACGGTAATTCCCGAACCGGTTAGTTGCACGCTACCATCTTTATTTACGGATATTCCCGTAGCATGACCGACACTTCCTCCGGTCAACATTTGCGGCAAGGATGCGATCGGCAACGTCCAATTATTAGGTAAAGTACCGCTATTTCCTAATAGTTGCAGTTCCAAACTCAACACAAAACCGGGTTGACTCAAACGCACAAAGCTTTGCCCCGGCACCGCCGTTAGAGTAATATTGCCAGCAGGTGCGGATAATTGCCCGGTATTGACAACTGTACCACCCAGTAAAGTGAGATCTTGCCCTATACCTACTGCCAAATTACCGGCATTGACAATGCTTCCGGGCTGCTGCATCGTAAAGGCAAAAGCTGAAGGCGTTCCTACCAGCACTGCATAATTATTCGGCCCAGCTGCACTAAACCAGTTGACGTTCCCTGGCATATCTGTGGGTGCGAGACCAATACCGTTGGCTGTAGTGGCCAAAAAAGCAGCAGGCACATTTAAACTGGCATTTGCACCAAAGACAATGCCAGATGGATTCATTAAAAATAAATTGGAATTACCACCCGTAACTTGAATAAGGCCGTTAATATAAGAAACGTTACCGCCGTTTACCCTCGCTAAGATGTTTAGGATATCGGGTCGGGACAAAAAGTTAGCAACTTGGCCGGAATTGAGACCAAATTCGGTGAAACTATGAAATAGGTTGGCACCATCCCCAGATCTTTGGCCACCCGTGATGTCAAAACGATTTTCTTGAGGGGTAACTACAGTGCCAGTCCCGTCTGCCGCTGGGACGATCGGTTGTCCGATAGCTGGTGCTGCAAGAGCGATCGCTCCTGTTAAAGCAGAAAAGAGAAAAAAGGCACAAGTCCGAATTGAAGCCATACCCTCACCTCTCTGCCCTGGTCAATCATAAATTTACTTGTGTTATGCTGACATCTTTCTTAGCACAGCAAATAAGATTGTCAATGATTTGATACCTTATGCCAGAGGGAGAGCGAAATGGGAAGGGAAAGAGGGATGTAGGGCGTCAACCAGAAAATGATGTTCAAATTTTAAAACCCCTACCCATTTGCATAAGTGGATAGGGTTTTCGATATATTAAGTTAGCAACAAAATCAACTATCGGCGGGCATATCTACCTGGCGCGTAAGCCTCGATCACTTTTCCAGTTTGAGAACAAGTCACCATCAAATAATCGCAAGCATGACATTGAGTTGAGATAAGTTTACTGATAGAAAGGTAGTGACGTTCTCCGTGATTGCCACAGTTGGGGCAGCGGATCTTTTGTACTGTTTGCATTTTGAAATCTCTCAATTAACTCAGTTTTTAAAGACAATGGCAAAAACCAGCACCCATGATGACTGTTTTTCTATATCCGGAGTAAGAAACCGGGTTTCTTTGGGTCATATAGGCGTAATCTCCTCACATCCAGCGAAAGAAACCAAGTTTCTGGGATGACGCGATCGGCCCTTTAGCACCCGCGATGACACTTTTACCGCATCATTCTCTGGTTATGACATACCTGGTTTAAACCAGATTTTCCGGACTCAAACTTCAGCTAAAACAGTCTCAAGCTGTAGCCATAGGTTGTTATATTTGATTTCGGGTAATTTTGCTAAAAGCAATGATCCCCAATCATTATCTTGGCATAAGTCTTTGATATCAGACCCTACCATTCGGATGATAGCAGAAGATTGCTGTCTCCAGCGCCGTCACTAAAAATTATTTTTCACTAAAGAGATGGCCTTTATATACATTTATTGAAGAATATTTAACGACTATTTTTAAGATTCTGTTCGACTTTTAATTATTTCTTTAGATACAGGATTTAAGCATGACAAGGGGAAAAGTCACGATTTTTCTGATAAATTTCGTTTAGAGAGGGGCGTCCTATTGTAGAGACGTAGTATAGAACGCCTCTACAAGCCATAAGGAAATCAGGTTATCGGGATTTGCAGCCGCATGAGGTACATGACTCCCACTTCCTACTCACCAACTATGAGCAAATGCGTACAGGACTGAGTGGGAATATTCTGGCGATCGCTATCTCCGGAAATCCTCAGAATCGCGAATTCTGCCATCAGGCATTGTAGTTTTCTTGAGAATTGCTCTCGTTAAATCCACTCCAATTAAGTTAGCTTCTCGAAGAGTCGTACCCGTCAACTCAGCTCCGCTTAAGTCTGCATTACTGAGGTCAGCATGACCGAGAGCGGCAAAACTCAAGCGAGAGAGTCTCATATCAGCACCTCGCAAGTCAGCGTGAGTGAGAAAAGCCTGTTTGAGGTCAGCACCTACTAAATAAGCCCGACTTAAGTTAGCATTAGTCAAATCGGCACGAACAAGTTTGGCACCCGACAGGTTAGCTCCTTGCAAATCAGCATCTGCAAGATAAGCATTACGCAAATCCGCATCCCTAAGATCCATCCGACCCAGAGGCGCACCGCTGAGGTCGCACCCCCGGCATTCTCTTGTTTGTAGCAAAATTCTTAAGTGTTGGGGATTGTAGGCGATCGCTGGAGCAGCTATACAGAACAAAGTCGATAAGACAATAGAACTTAGAAGGTGAAGTTTCATATTTCTGCCCTAGCAAAAGGCGTTAATGTTACATCTAGTCTGCAAGACTCGTCATCCTCAAACTGAGTTTCCGTTCTGGAAAACTTACTCAAACTTACTCACAGACCTCGAAAGCCTGATTGATAGAGAGTTTGACGTTTCCTTCCTGCTTCATCGAATCCTTGATGGCAGTGCCATTAAGTTGGTGTGACCCT
>NZ_JACJPW010000160.1 GCF_014696265.1 Aerosakkonema funiforme FACHB-1375
TAATTGTGCCGATGCACGATATGCCTACGGCACGCTGTGCGAAGGCACTCCTGCAAGTGCCTTAACAAAAGTTCATACAGTGTCGATTACTTTTGTCCGACTACTTATCAACAAGTTAAGTATCAAGAAATCTTCAGCGATATTCAATCTACGATTGCCTATCTAAAAACTTTGCCCAATGTAAAAGCCGATCGCATCGGTGCTATTGGCTTCTGTTTTGGCGGTCATGTTGCCTATATAGCAGCAACGTTACCCGATATCAAAGCAACAGCTTCGTTCTACGGAGGTGGAATTACCACTTCTAGTTATGGTGAATCCACTCCAACCCTTAATCGCACATCGGAAATTAAAGGCACTATTTATGCGTTTTTTGGTACAAGAGATTCATTAGTTTCGCAGTCGGAAACCGAGAAAATCGAGGCAGAGTTAAAGAAACATAAAATTAATCATCGGATATTCCGATACGATGCAGGACACGGATTCTTTGCCGGGTTCTTTGTAGACAAGTACCCCTGGATAAAGCAGCACCCAAGCTACAACAGAGAGGCGGCTCCTGATGCTTGGAAACACGTTTTAGAACTTTTTCATAACAACTTGTTGTGTCTATAAAGGAAGCTGGGCAAGGATTGTAATAAATTTACAGATTTTTTGAACTTAAACCCTTGCCCATTAAAGCAAGAGCGATTCTCTTTCATCATTTGTTGTCTATGGACAGGCGGCATCCGCTTTGACATAAATAAAATGCTCTACTCTTGTACTTATTAAATTAGCTTTAAATAAAGTAAAAAAACGAAACTTATCGGATATATTCCGCTCCTACCGTCGCGGAGCAAGCAAAAATTGCCATACAATTCACCGACATCCGCTACAAACAAGTCAGTGAATATCCCTTCACAGGAGATTGAAACAATGACCATTGAAACTCTCAACGCTACACTCTTTCCCGCGTTCTTATTCATTGTTTTCTTCAGTACCGCTTGCTGCTTCTTTTACACTCCTACCGAAACAAATCGCAATCACCAATCTACTGTTTTCACTGCTTCTTCTGAGTCCAAAACAATTACTGCAAAGAGCGAAATCTCATGCCCATCTTCTTCTTCTTCGACCGTTGAAAACCCAGAAACTTTGGCTCAAAAACCTCCCGCACTAGAACCAAACCGACTAATACCTGAAGCAATCACTATCAATACTCAGTTGATTAATCTTCGACAAGCCCGAAAAATCGCCAGTGCCATCAAGAAAGCTAACCCCTCACTCGGTATCCCACAAAGAGTAAATGGCTCTAATGCCAGTGTCGAATGGTTACGAATCCAAATCAAAAACCGTTTGGAGCAAGCATCAGAACTCGTGACTCCGATTATTCTTGAACTCGCTCCTGCTGCATCCGCGTTGTAAATATTTATCAAAAGCGCCTTATATAGCAATCAGCAGTCAGCTATCAGCTATCAGCTATCAGCTTAGGAATAAGCCTTTGTTGGCAAGTGTTTCAGCAATGTTCCGAATGGCTTAATCTACGAGAGCGCTTGCTATATCATCTACTAATCTGCCAATTTAGTTCTGATATCAGGCGGTAAAAACAGGGTTCTCAATGTACCCTGTTTTTACAAAAACTGTTACAATGTCAAAGTAATCCTGTTCAGAAAAATGCGGTTCTTACGAAGTAAATTTAAGAGCAACTCCAAGCTAGTATCGCATCATTGACAAAATGTTGCGTCCTGGGCTTTTTGTTCGTAATAAAGCTTGGCGTGGGTTCAGAGCATGGTTTCATCGCAGAAAATTAGTTCTATAATTAACCGAAGTATGACAAATTGGGTACAAATTAAAGGTTTGGTCAAAAAAGGGTATGGCGTAGCATCAGGCAAAGCTAAAGACCCTCGTTTCCCTAGTGGTACGATTGAAATGCAAAAACCTTTTTTTCAGGAGCGGGGTCTGGACTTAAGTAACTATTTTCCTGGCACAATCAATATTTCTATTGCTCCATATCAATACAAAATTAAACAAGCAAAATATACATTCAAAAATGTAAAATGGTCAGCCGAACCAGCAGAAGATTTCTCGTTTTGCGATTGCCAAATTTGGCTAAATCAAGAAAAATCACAGCCAGGTTTTATCGTAACCGTTCAGGGGGTGCGCCTGCGGCGCACCGCCCCAAGAGGAGTTGCAAAGGTTTTGCGAGAAATAAGGTGGGCTTGAAAAATAGGAGCCATATTCTGGTAATGTAGGAGTCATGGAAAAAAAGCCCGCCAGTATAATAGAGCAGATACCTCCTGATGATTGGGACAAAACTCCAGCCAGCGTCAAAAAAATGGTGGAGTTAATGGCGCAACGCATTGAAATATTAGAAAAGCAGGCAATTGAATTAGTCGAAGCCCAGCAGCAATTAGTAGAAAAAGTCAATAAAACATCAAAAAACTCCTCATCACCACCCTCTTCTGACCCGCCTGGATTTAGCCACAAATCAAAGAAAAAAACTGGAAAAAAAAGGGGCGGTCAGCCTGGTCATGAGGGTCAAAGCCGGGACTTATACCCAATTGAAAAATGTACAACAGTCATAGAGCATCATCCCGTCAGATGCTCTAGTTGTGGAGTGAAGGTAAATCTGCTCCTTCTTTACTTCCAGAAATTGAATGAAGAGTGTAAATGAATCAATAATTTTTAATTTAGTTTTATATAGTTAGTTGATTACTAGCAATAACTTCTGCTGAGAATTTGGCTCATTAGTCAACAGAATTCCTGCGTTCATTATTGTTGGCTCACGCCGATATCTCAAACATATTGATGCTCAAACTCCTCTTGGGGTGGTGCGCCGCAGGCGCACCCCCTGAACGGTTACGTTTTATCTATTATCCTCATCCTGAAACTAAACCAGAGCATTTTCAAACCCCTGATACCCTGGAGATTATTACGTCCTTTATCAGTAATTTGAATGAAATATGGAGATGAAGTGATTATTGCTGTAGATAGCGAACAAATTGATATTGATAGCGCTCGCACTTGATTGACCCTACTGAGTTGGATCTCTCAAACAGATGCAGCAACAGCAAGATCGATGAAACATCCCGTTTTAGGATTTAAGATTAGCCTTTCTCCTTCTAGTAACTGAATTAATAAATTTTCATCCACAACTGACATTCCGATTGCTTGCTCTGGTAAGTCTTCACTTAATCTGACCGTTCCGCCAGGATTAAAAAGCAGCACTTGCCATTCAGTAAGTACGACAGTTACTTTTGGCAAAGTTAGGATTTGAAGAATGTAATTAGGAAATGGCATTGCTACAATAATTCTACCATTTTGCAAATTAATAGCTGCTAACTGTTGATCTACTCCTATCCAAACTGTTTGTTCATCAGGTGTTTTTTTGACGAGCGGCATGATGAGATCGCTTCTCCAATCCAACTGATGCCATAACTTCCTAAATGTTCGCCCAGTTCGATAAGTGTTTTCATAACAGTCCAGTCCACTAATGTCTAGATAGTGGCTAGACAATGTAGGAGTATCTCACCGGAGCTCAACCAAACGGCTGCCCCAAGAAACTACTAACAAGCGTCGTCAACAAAATCATCGCGTCGCTATTTTGCCTACAACGGAGGCGATGGTAGAGGCGTTCGAGCGATTCTTGGCTTTGGATGTCGCAAATGGGGATGCGGCAGAGGATACGGTTTACACTTACCAGCGGCGGTTAATTCAATATATTGATTGGTGCGACGAACAAAGTATCAATCCGGCTTTGGCAACCCAAGAAGATGTCAAGCTTTTTCGTCGCTATTTGGTGCAGTCCAAGCATCAAAAATCAGCTACCGTTGCCCTTACTTTGTCGGTAGTGCGTCGGTTTTACGAGGCAGCACTATCTAAGGGGTTGGTAAAGGAAAATCCCGCCGCTCAAATTAAACCGCCGAAGGAAAAGCTAGACCCGGCAGAACGGGTGACTTACTTGCAGGAAGAGGAACTCAAGCAGCTTTTGGCGGTGATTCCTCACGATGGCAGTAGAAAGAGTTTGCGCGATCGGGCTCTTTTGGGCATCATGGCACTGCAAGGGCCGCGCACGGTGGAGTTACATCGGGCGAATTTCGGGGATTTGGTGCGCTCTGGGTCTAATTGGGGATTGCGGGTAGAGGGGAAGGGTAGCATTAGAACGATTCCGCTGCGTCCGGATTTGAGTAAGGTCTTGTGGCAGTATTTGCAAGCAAGGGAGAGCGCAGGAGAGAAACTGATAAAGGACAGTCCTTTGTTCGTGACGGCGAGCCATCGGTTTGAGGGACAACGGTTATCGCGGCGCGGGATTCGGTGGATCGTGGATGAGTATTTGGTGGCGGCGAAACTGAAAACAACCGAGAACGCAACTGAAGGACGGCGGCTATCAGCGCATAGTCTCAGGCATACGGCAGGGACGTTGGGATTGCGAAAGGGGGCAGATTTGAGGCAGGTGCAGGATTTGTTGGGTCATAAAGACCCGAAGACAACTGCTTTGTACGCTCACGTCAACGACCGTCATGCGTTCAATCCGGCTTTGGGGATTGATGTTGAGGTGTGATGCCGAATGGCACAGTTGTCGCCACTGCAATGATGCGCTTTCGAGTGCAGGTCGCCCAAGCATAAAGGTATCGGCACAATACGATCGCGGCAAGAGAACATCACACTTCATTATCAAACGCGATCGCGTTTGATTCAGCGCTAGAACTAGAGGATTGAATTTCAGCCGGGGGAAATGTCAAAACCTAACTGCTCGAGCTGGTTAATAACTTCAACGGGTGCTGCCAGCCACACGGCTTCCTGCTCTTGTGAGGTCAGGTTTGCCATGCACTCCAAAAAGCTTGCCAGTTCTTCAGGTGTGCCAACGGAGGCCATTGCTTTTAGGTAGGGCATCAAGTTTTCATTTAAGCTCGAATCCTTGGAACCATTTTTTGGTTCCAAATCAAATCCAGGTGTGGTGGGGATTTCGGCTGGAACCATTTCACTTGAAAAATTACCTTCATTTTTTTGGGAGTCGGAAGAAGGTATTTGAGATGCCACACCAGGGGCTGAATTAATTGCTCCTGCTGTTTTGGGATGGTTGTTTTCTAAATCGGATGGTTCCGTGGAAGTTTGAGAAGCTGAACTGTTTATCTGGTAAGCTTCCATGCTGGAACCAGAATTTGGTTCCAATTGGTTTTGAGTGGTTCCATTGGTTCCATCGGTTCGATCGATTGGCTCACCTTCTGGTGGAGCGGGTTCTTGAGGGTCGTCTAGCTGGATGTACTCGGCTGCTAGAATGGCGGGAATTTCCCAGCAACGCCGCTTTTTCTTGGGTGGCGGGGCAGGTAAGGGAGGTTTATTTTGTGGGTTGGATTGGGAAGGCGATCGCCCGAACAGCAATGCTCGTGCGTAGGTTTGGGATAAGTCTTTGCTTTCGTCAAGCCATTGGGTAGAGCGCGTCTTACCTCCAGCTTGTTCGATTAGGGTTTTGATTACTTTTTTGCTGTAGGGCAGGTCGAAGTTTTCTTTGAGTAAATCGAATACTCCCACTTCAATGGCAATGGTACGGCAGCAACCGAATTGGTCGTCGCAGCGGCGCAGGTTCCAACCACCCAGTAAGTTCTCGGCTTGGGCGGTCATCATCACGCCTAAAAAGTGGGTTAGGGCATCTTGGGAGGATTCTTCGTCATTGGCGTTCGGGCACAAAACATTAATCAGATACTGCTTCACTTCGTCCGGGTTTATCCCGGCTAGAGCGGCCAATTTCATCGTGTAGACACCAATCAGCGCTAATGAGGGAGCTACGCGATCGTGGGCGAGGGGTAGGTGTTGAATCAGTTCGGCAGTTAATTCGTTAACTTCTTGCTGGGGATAACCCAACTTGATGATGCTGGTAAAGGCACCGCTGGCTTGTCTTTGCGCTTTCTTTAGCTGGTTCCAGGCGTGCGGTACGGCATCTTTGGCTACGGGTATCCACAGTCGGATCAGGCGGCTGAGGGTGGCGGGGAGCTTTTCACCGCAGGCTTTATTAGAATTGACGATCAGGGCGCAGTGGGGTTGTTGTACGTTCCAGCGTCGCTTGCGGGCTGTGGCGTTATACCAGTTGCGTATCCACTGTTCTAGTTCATCATAAATTTTGTCGGGTGGGTCGTCTAAGCAAATCGGTAGAGAACCGCAGAGTTTACCCTGTTCCCAAAGTGCTGAAGGGCTGATGTCACCGACAATCGCGCCGGAGATCCATTCGTGGCCAAATAAGCTGAGGCCGCATTCTACGGCGATCGTTTTACCGCCTCCGTGCGGGCCGTAGGTGTTGAGGATGGGGAAGCGTCCTTCAATTTCGATAATGGTTTGGAAGTGGGCGGCAGCGGCACAGTAGCCCAATACGAAGAAAGCGGGCAGAAAGTTGGAACCGAAGAATTGGCGCATGGCGGCCACCAGTTGCGGTAGGGCTTCTGGATTGGGTGGGGCGATTTTGGGCGATTTAATCTCATCTAAACCTTTTTCGCAAGCTCCCAAGTTTGGATTCCAGCAAACGCCTGTTTCCTCTTCTGTGGTGGGGGTGCCATCCGGTTTAAATTGGCCATCTTTGAACACCCAGATGCCGTTGTCTTGCTTTCCTACGCGGTTGGCTAGCTGGTAGGTAATGCCTTCCCGGTAACGGTAAGCCAATCGGCGTTCGCGCAGTAAAGCTTTGAGTTGGTCGGTTTTGAGGTTACAGGATACATCGACTCCCATTCCCTTTTCGATCGCTAGCTCGAAGTCAACGGCTCGCTTGCAATCGGAACTGGAAATGACTACGCGCTTCTGCCAGCCATCGGTGCTTCTTTTAACTTGAAGGATGTAACCTCCCGGTTCGCCTGCTAATTCCCGTTCGATGGTAAAGTCGAAGTCGCATAAAGGAAGGAATTTGCGGATTTTTTCGGTGATTTGCTGGCCTTTGGCGTCGAGTGCGGGTGTGGTTTCTCCGGTTACGGCTAGAAATTGCATTTTAGAAATGGTTTCAGTTTTCCACAAGCCAATTTCACCGTTGTGAGATTCGGGAGCAAACCACTGGTTGGGTGGTTCGAGGTGGACGTTTTTTTCTTGTTTTTGTCGAGCGCTACTGTTTGGGTCGTGCTGTTGCCATCGGGCAGCAAGTTCTTCTTTAATGTGGGATGGACACGCAGCTTCGTAGGTGGCCGGGTCTAGGCGGCGAATTTTTTTCCAGCAACTAACATCTCCGCCTTTGCGGTAAGCGGCGGGGGTGCAGGTGGCTTTGTTAACTGTTTTGATGATGCGTTCGATGCGGTCTGCATCGAGGCCGAGTGCTGTCCCGGCTTCGCGGGCTAGGGATTCGGCATTACCGCTATAGTCGATCGAGTAATCGCGGCAGTAGTTTTCCCAACCGTACCAGTCAGCGAGAGCGGTGGCTAGAGATTGGGAGCGATCTCCACAAGGGTCTTCTCCTTTTAAGACAGAGCGAGTGAAGTCGCTGCACAGCATATTCAAAGGAATGCTGCCGGGAATGGCAGATGGGGTTGGATTTGGTCGTTCGGGCGATCGTGCTTGCTTTTTAGAGGTGCTACAGGGGTGGATGCCGATCGCTTTGAGGGATTCTACCTCGACCGGGAGGGCGCGAACGATGGCGCGGTATGGGTTGCCGGATGGCCCGATGGTGGGGGCAAGTACGGTAAAGCGTCCGGCACCCAATGCTTCGCCGACGTGCTTTCCATCGGGTGAGAGGGCGAAGTTGGTAAAGTTTGGAGTTTGCAGAACTCGCACGCCAATTCGCCACCCATTGCTTTGGGTGCGTTCGAGCCAAGTTTGCTGAAGTTGGGGATAAGTTTCTAAAAGGAGGGCGATCGCGGTAGAGTAAGCTTCGTCGGAATCGAAGTGTTTGGTATCGAAATCGAGCCAGATGGTATCGTTCCAGCCCCCCAGCGTTCCGATGCCGTTGGTTGGATTGGCAAACCACTGTTTTAATTCGCGCTCGTTGGGAAGGCGTTTTTGATATTGGCTGTGATTGATGAGATGCGGTTTGCCTTCTCGGTCGAGGTAACTGGGATTTTTACCAGTATAGAGCGGTATCGGTTGCAGGTTGTCGTCGAGGGGGCAGTATTCCCAAGTTTCGTTTTTGGTAGATGCTTTGACTACTTTATGGTATAATCTTGCATCTTGAACAGGTGCGACTGGCAAAGCTGGATAATTATGGTGGCGTAGCCAATCGATTACCTCGAGTAGGTCGGGGTTGGGGCTAATTGCTTGGCAGCGATCGAAGTTTCCATCCATCAGCCAATTACCTCCCATTTAACTTGGTGGGAGTGGGTAGACTGGCCGATCCAAATCCTCCGCGCGGGTCGGACTGGGGTAGCGATATCGCCTTTATGAAGCCAAAAGGCTGTAATGCTTTTCCAGCGGTAAACGGATGCGTTTCCCTGCATATTGGCTCTTTATTGTTGATGTTGAGCTAGAGCCAAGGAAGGAGCCTGCCGAGAAATCTTTTCCTCAATTACACGAATCGAACGGCGAAAGTAAAAATAAAGATTTTCGTACCGATTCGTGCTATCTTAAAAATAGATGTGTTTCTCCGGGCCAGGCTCTTAGCATTTGATACTTTTTCCTGGCTCCTAGCATTTTATTAAACCCAGAATACATTATTTGGTGCTACCGTGCGATCGGTAAAATTATTCTTAGGGTATGTTTTGGAGAATTTTATACCCTAAGAAGACCCACAACTTCTTAGGGTATAAAATTCGCTTTCTTATACCCTAAGAGGCTACTTAGGGTATAATTTGCCCCAAAACATACCCTAAGAGGCTATGACTGCCGACCGGTTGGAAGCTATAATCGATACTCTTCTAGCACTAGATCGGAGCGATCTAGCGGAACTGCACGCAATTATTGGTGGCTTGTTAGAAGCGACAGACAAAGAAGCTTTGAGAGTAGCTGGGGAGAAGCGGGGAACTATAGAGTGGAAAAAAATCCCAGATAAAAAGCGAGGAAAAGAATACGGGCCTTACCCTTATTTGAGATATTGGAAAGACGGCAAACTAAAATCGAAGTATTTGAAAAATTACCGGATGCCGCAGGATTAAAGGTTTTTCTTGGGCTGCCGCTTCTTGCTGGGCTTCTTTTTGGGTTTAAATACCTGTGCGATAAACTTGGCGTCCTTCAAGACGAGGCGATCGGCTTGGCGATGGACGCGCAACTCCCAAAACTGACCGTAGGCGTCTTTAGGCATGATGCCAACCAAGGTTAAGAGGAAAAGTTGGTCATCTTTGGTATGTTCGGTGATATCGGATGGTTTAACATTGCGGTAGACTCTGACGACAAACTTACCCGCCTTGTTGTCGATATAGGTAACTAAGCCCCGGACGGTAAAATAATCGATATTTTGATGAACGACTTCTAGTTCCTCTGGGGCTGGTGGTTGCCGGATAGCTCTGAGAGCAAACTGAAGGTGGGGAGGCTGTAGCTTGGTGCGAGGGTAAACGATCCAAATATGAGGCTGCTGCAATAGTTCCTCGTGCTTTTCCAGCGCCTTGGTGGCCGCGCCTAATAAGTTAGCCGGAGCAATCAGGCCATCTTCGGTAAGCAAGATGCCTTGGCTGAAAGAACCCTGACTGGGTAAATATTGCCCTCGTACTAGACCAACAGCTTGGTAGTACAGTTCTGTATCTGGTTGGATGGGGGTCGTACAGTTAGCCATTGATGTTTCCCCGCTAGGTTTTGCAGCACGAGCAACCCCGAACGAGTCTGCTGGTTGGGTTCTGAGTAAGGTCTTACTTTCATTAAACGTTATGACGACGAAATTAGCACGGGATGTTGCATTTAGCTGAAGCCGCACCAGCCCTAAAGGAACGGGGGGTCAAAATGCAATAACACCTCTACTTGGTTCTCCCAAATTGGTACAACTTCTTCATAGCTGACCCGTCCTTGCTTTTCCGAGATCGCACCTTTTGATATCGGGTAAAACGGACAGTTATTGAGAAATTGCCTCATTTGTTGAGAAAACCCTTTGAAAATAAGCGTTTCAGCCAATTTTATATATACATTTGCTAGCATTGATCTATACAATATAGATTAAATCTATACCTACGCCGCTCAAACCCTCTCAGTTGAGAGTTGTCCGAAGAGGCTCAATCTATACACCCATAACTACCAGGCTGCCTGATTGCAAGTGATCTCAATCAATTACTCTGCCTGTTTAAATCTCTCCTACTGCTTCTATTTAATCACTTATTTTGGGGATTTGCATCAAATAAAAAGCAGAAAATTATCACCATTTATGCCGATTTTTATCACCAAATTATTCAAGCAATTGCGGCATTATTAAAAATGTAAGGGCTAGAAAAAACGAGAACAAAAAGAACAGGGTAAACAAATCATGCAACTAATTTATCGCGGTCATACCTACAATTATACTCCCGCCGCTCCCCTTCTTTATGTAAAACCTCGCGCCTTAAACTGGCGCTATCAAGTCGCAGGCGAAACTTATGAAGCCACGACAGAAACTACCGAATATGTAAAACCTCGCGCTTTAAACTGGCGCTATCAAATGTCTTATGCCATGTAGTTAAGGCTTCTGACTCATGGAAGGAGCTTGCCTCACTCATTATAAAAATCTCCTCCCCCTGATTACTACCCTCTACTGAGGGTTTTTTTATTGCCAATTGTCAAGCATTTTTATCGCGTGCGTGTTCGACAAAGGTTTTGAGGTCTACCTTTAGATATGCCGCTTATTCATGTGTAAATTATTTCCACGGTTCGAACTGGGTTCCATCTCTAGGACGACAGCATAACTTCTCAGCAATTGATATTCTAATAAAAGATAAAAGTAAGCGTTCAGCCGTCAGGTATCAGCTATCAGCTTCGATCGGGAATTGACTGTCTCTTCTTAGAGGCAATATAAAGAGCGATTAGCGCTAAAAGTCGAATTAGCTGATGGCTGACTGCTGATAGCTGAACGCTTACAGATAAAAGCTGCGCTGGATGAGTATTTTAACCAATCAGCGCGAATAAATAACTGCTACGGCAATAGTTTCCGTCAAAGGAATGAAAGACAGTAAAAGCCGAGCATTTCATAATAAATCGATATATAACTTCACAGCCTTGGGGTGCTATCCCAAGGCTATGAAGCATACGTACCATCAAAGCACGTACTGCACCACATCCTGGTTTGGGTAGCGCACTTTAGGCATAGCAGCATACTTATCATCTGCCGCACGATAGCCAGCAGGACAAAGCACCACTGCTGAATATCCTTGTTCGGGAAGCCCCAACACTTCATCGTACAAAGCAGGATTAAATCCTTCCATCGGACAAGTGTCTATTCCCAGCATGGCAGCAGCCGTCATAAACTGTCCCAAAGCGATGTAAACTTGTCGGGCAGCCCACTCATTGAGATTAATCGACGGGTTACTCAGAAAGCCCTTAATCATGTTGGCAAGTCCCTGTAAAGTATCCACTCCCACCTGACGCACAACAGACATATGTTGCACGTAGCGGTCTACGTCCGCCGCAGAAACCTCTTTTTGGATTGCCAACACTACCAGATGGGACGCATCTACCACCTGTGTTTGTCCCCAAGAATGTTGTACCAACTGCTGACGGATTTCTGGATTGCTCACCACGATAAACTTCCACGGCTGCAACCCAAATGACGAAGGAGCGAGTACTAAGCTATCTTCCAGGGTCTTCCAAATTTCTGGAGGAATCTTTTTTGTGGGGTCGAACTTTTTGGTAGCATATCGCCAATTTAACTATTGGAGTACCTGTGAGGGGGTTCCTACTGCACTGCTCATATGTATCGTTTTGTAAAATTATTCTGATTATAGTTGGCATTGCGTATATTTAAAGATTCATAACCCTCTCCCGGTATGGATTTGATGGTATTTGGCTTCAAAAAGTTAAAGATAGAAGGTGGGGGTTACCGCAATCGTAGCGCCGAATTTATACAAATTCCCAACCCTCTCCCAGTATGGGTTTGAAGCATTACAGCTTCTAAAAATACAAATAGACTTAGAATTTTATCGTTCCGCAGTTGTAAAAATCCACGCAAGAGCACCCAGTTTGGGGTTGATGCCGTTTTTCCAAACTATCTTAAAAGATAAAACTGGGCAAGGAGCTATGTGAGGAGTAACCCTCTAGCTGGCTATCAAATGAGCGCCGGGACACAGAGCTGACTAGATAGGGAAAGGGAAATTCGGAAGCTTTCCTGCTGTCCCGTAGACGGTTGGTAGCCGACTGGGGACTACCAGCAGTAGAGCTTGGGTTTAAAGTGAAATTTTGATGAGTAGTGAAGAGAGTAGTTAAGAGGTGGTTTTTCCGAACATTTTTCTTCAACACGAATCAAACTTGACCCCCGCAAGAATTCTTGCGTTCAAAATTATTTCATTCAAAAAATCAACTTAATGCAAGAATTGATAATTTTGAATGCAAGAACTGGAAAGTTCGGAATATGGGGGTTTGGGGGATACCCCCAACAAGCTGTGGTGGCGACTGATTATTTTATCAACGCAGAAATACGGATACCGCCACTGCTTGCTACCCAGAAGACAAAGATGGGTGTGGGGGAAAAGCTGGGGAAAACTACCAGGGAATAAAATAAGCAATCCTGCTTACTTTCCCCTTATTCTCCCCCGAAAATCCCCTGCTGTTATTTTGAGCAAAAATACTTAAATGAATCTCTAAGCTTGAGCATGAAAACTCTCTAGGTTTGTGCTTCGTTCAACCAAAATAGAAGCCTTGGGGTAGCACGCACTCCAAGGCTATTCTGTATGCTCGCGCAACAGTCAGTAGATGCAGTCCCACTCTTGAAAACTCAAGGGATTCAAAACTTCCCGTCAGAAGTCAAGTAGATTTAATGGGAAAGATGCGTCAATCCTTACTCCCTTCCCAACCAACTAATCAATCAATTTCATCATCGTGATTTTCCCACTTCTGATGCAAAATATTCGGCGCAATCTCCGAACCATCTAAACCATTCCCATTTGCCCCAGAATTTGATGAAAACCCATCAACATGAGACTGGACTTTAACAGGACGCTTTAGCCCCAAACGATGCCGAATATGCTCCGCGTGTTGCTCCAAAGCATACACCGCATCCTCCCCAATACGCCTCAACTCCACCTCCGTTATCTCCCCCCGTTCGTACCGTTCCAAATAAGCCAAAGCCAACCAACGTTCCCGCAGCGCTTGCAACACCATCTCTTTTGGCAAATAGACAGCATGGTTTTTAATAAACGAAAACAGAATCCCATCAGGAGTGTGAGGTAAAGGCTGATAGCGCAAATTGAAAGTAAATTCTGTCTGCTTTGACGACTTCTCTGCTGTCATTACTCATCCCCCTTCTTTGCCAAACCATCAATCGCCTTTTTATCCCCAACAACAGATTTCTTAACATCAAATTCTTCTGTTGACTCAGTTGCTTCCTGCTTCTTAGATTGACTCTTCGGTTTCCCTAAAGACACCTTACTTTTGAAATTCAGAAACACCCCCAACACATCAGCTATCCGATTGCCAAAACCACCAGTATCGATTTCATCGGGAATTGCCACATCTGCATTCCAAGACAACTCAAGATGCCCGTAATGCTTCCCTAAATCCGTAGCCAAATAATCAGCAGTCCCTCCACAAAACACAATCTCTTCCACATCAGAAGGCAACTTACTATCAATCCAATTCACCAACATTTGGAAATACTGCGGACGAGATTCCCTTACCGCCGTCACGATTTCATTAACTTCATCCGCACGATACTTTGAATCTTTACTGCGTGCCAAAACTGTCAAATCCTTTATCCGCATCGAATCTCCAGCCGCCACAATCGCTTCTATCAGCTTTTGTTCCTCCAATCCAGCAGTTTTACTTTGCACCATGCCAATCATTTTATGAAAACCCAAAGCGCTAGTTTTAGCTTCACGAGTTTTCACCTCACCTCGATTCGCTATCAAAATCGAAGCATTGCGATAACCCAACATCACAATTGCACATACCCTACTTTTCAGCGCATCACCCTGCATTTGACGATGCAGCAAATAAATTCCAGAACCTTCCGGCTTACAATCAAACATCGATAACGACACGCTTAAATTACCAGTAGGTGTCGTATAATTCTCCAAAGCCGCACGCAGATATCGTTCGTACTTTTCCTTATCTTGGTACTCACCAGGCGGTAATAGTGCAGCTAAAGCGATGGCGAATTTATCGGCTCTTCCGTACTTGGTGTGATAAGTTATTCTAATCAGAGAAGCTGGCTAATAAACGAGCGCGTAACATTTGAAAGTCTTTAAGGCCATAAGATTGGCGTAAAATT